>NZ_JBMIRS010000256.1:0-75851 GCF_049198005.1 Paracidovorax sp. MALMAid1276
TGGCCTGGCGCGCGTTGTCGGCGTTCTGGCGCACAGTGGAGCCCAGTTCTTCCATCGACGCCGCCGTCTGCTGCAGGGCCGATGCCTGCTGCTCGGTGCGGGCCGACAGGTCGTTGTTGCCCGACGCGATCTCGAAGCTGGCCGTGGCCACGCCCTCGGCGTTGTGGCGCACATTGCCCACGATGCTGGCCAGGCGCGCCTGCATGGTCGCCAGCGCCTGCAGCAGCTGGCCGGTCTCGTCGCTGCTGCTGGCAGCGATGGGGTGGGTCAGGTCGCCGTCGGCAATGCTCTCGGCTGCCTGTTTGCCCAGTTGCACCGGGCGCACGATGGAGCGCGTCACGGTGAACGCCAGCAGCGCTCCCAGCGCCACGGCCACCAGCGTGCCGATGCCCAGCAGCGCCTGGCTGGCCTTGGCCATGGCGCCTGCGTCGGCCTGGCTTGCGGTCAGCTGGGTGGCCATGTGGCTGCGCAGGTCATCCAGCGATTTCAGATACCGGTCTGCCAGCGGCCGCAGGTCCTTGTCCACCATGGTGGGCACGTTGGGCTCGCCACCGCGGTGCAGTTCGCGGATTTCAGTGAGCTTGTCGTTGTAGGCCGTGCGGGCCGTGGCGATCGCTTCGAGCAGGCTGCGGGCCTTGTCGTCCTGCACCAGTCCTTCGATGCGCTTGACCTTGGCATCCATGCCGGTGGCCGTGGCCTGGGTGTCGGCCGTGAGCTTGTCCATGTAGTCGCGGTCGATGGCCTTGAGGAAGGCCTCGGTGCGCACCCAGTTCAGCCGGATGTCGGACGCCCAGTCATCCACCAGGGTGCGCTGCTCGATCTCCCGCGTGGCCACGCGCTCGCTGGCCGCCTGCAGGCTGGCAATGCGCCACATGCCGGTGGCTGCGATGAGGGCAGTGATGAGAAGAATGGCGCCGAACGAGATGCCCAGGCGCAGGCCGACGGAAAGATTGCTGAGTTTCATGGTGGAGGGCATCCAGCGCAGAAAGGCGGGCGGTATGGAAGAGAGGGCTGGAAAATCTGTGAAACCACAGGACAACGGCTGACAAGTTGACCTGCGACTTTAGTGCGCGTCAGTCGGACGGGTGACAGCTTCGATCCTGATTTCGTAGGTGTTTGCCCGCTGGCGAATGACCAGCGAGATCCCGTTCAAGCGGGCTTGCCCAGCAGGGCATCCTTGAGCTTCCAGTCGGCCGGCACATTGCCCAGCCAGATGCCCATGAGCGCGTTGAAAAATTCGGGCTCCTTGAACGGCTCGCCCTGCGGCTTGCCCTTGACGGTGATCACCGTGCCCGTGCCGGGGATCCAGTCGATCATGAACTGGTCGCCCGCCTGCAGCTTCTTGTGGTCCGAAAAGATCTGGCTCATGCGCAGCACGCCCGGAATCAGCTTGGAGAACGCGGCCCGGTCCATGTTGTCTTCCATGCCGCGCGAAAACAGCTTGCCGAGTTCGGTGGAGTCGATCTCGCGCAGCATGGTGATGCTCATGCGCTTGGGGCCCTTGAGCGCCGCGATGTCCTGCGGGGTGGAGGCCTTCTTTTCAAGATAAAGGCCTGCCGTGTACACCTTGAACACCGCCTTGTAGCGCACCCCCGCGCCGTTGAGCTGCAGGGTGCTGCCGCCCAGGCTGGCGGATTCTTCATACTTGACGTCGGCCACCGTCACGGGCTGGGCCAAGGCACTGGCTGCCAGCAGGCAGGCACCGGCCATCACAGCCCATCGCGTCAGGAATTTCATGCGCAGCTCCTTGTCCTTGGAGAAAAATAGAACGGTCGTTCGTTTCCAATTGTTTCAGTCCCCGCGACCGCGCGCAACAGGGTTTTCGATGGTTGTGCGATCCGGGCCGCACGGGCTGTGGAACCGGGCCTGCCGGAAAGCTTTGCTACACTTTGCCCCCATGTTCATTCACCACGTGTTCATCACAGGTTGCAGCGACCGGGGAGCCTGGCCCTGGCGTCAGCCTGCCGCATTGAACGCCTGATGGCACCTGGGCCGACGACGCCCCAGCGTGCGCCCGTGGCCTCTCCCTGTGATGCGGAGCTGGCCGATTGAATGGACCGCAGCGCCCCCGCCCCTTTTTTTGCATGCCAAAGGGGCACGCGCTGCGACAGCTGGGAGCTCTCCCCGTGATCACAGAACTTGAATTCAAAAGCCTGGCCAGCGAAGGCTACAACCGCATTCCGCTGATGGCCGAGGCCTTTGCGGACCTGGAAACCCCGCTCTCGCTTTACCTCAAGCTGGCGCACACCAAGGACGGCGGCCGGCACAGCTTCCTGCTCGAATCCGTGGTGGGCGGCGAGCGCTTCGGGCGCTACAGCTTCATCGGCCTGCCCGCGCGCACCCTGCTGCGCGCCAGCGGCTTTGGCGACCAGGCCAAAACCGAGGTCGTGACCGATGGCCACGTCGTGGAAACGGCACAGGGCAACCCGCTCGATTTCATCCAGGCCTACCAAAAGCGGTTCAAGGTGGCCTTGCGCCCCGGTCTGCCGCGCTTTTGTGGCGGCCTGGCCGGTTACTTCGGCTATGACGCCGTGCGCTACATCGAGAAAAAGCTCGAAACCACCTGCCCGCCCGATACGCTCGGCTGCCCCGACATCCTGCTGCTGCAGTGCGAGGAACTCGCCGTCATCGACAACCTCTCGGGCAAGCTCTACCTCATCGTGTATGCCGACCCGGCCCAGCCCGAGGCCTACGCCCGCGCCAAGAAGCGGCTGCGCGAGCTGAAGGAGCAGCTCAAGTATTCGGTCAGCGCGCCGGTGGTGAAGCCCACCGAAAGCCACCCCGCACAGCGCGACTTCGCCAAGGCCGACTACCTGGCGGCGGTGGACCGTGCCAAGGAGCTGATCGCCGCCGGCGACTTCATGCAGGTGCAGGTGGGCCAGCGCATCCACAAGCGCTACACCGAATCGCCCCTGTCCCTGTACCGCGCCCTGCGTTCGCTGAACCCCTCGCCGTACATGTACTTCTACGACTTTGGCGACTTCCATGTGGTGGGCGCCAGCCCTGAAATTTTGGTGCGCCAGGAGAAGACCGACGAGGGCACCAAGGTCACCATCCGCCCGCTGGCCGGCACCCGCCCCCGTGGCGCCACGCCCGAGAAGGACAAGGCCACCGAGGTCGAACTCATCAACGACCCCAAGGAACGCGCCGAACACGTGATGCTGATCGACCTGGCCCGCAACGACATCGGCCGCATCGCCAAGACCGGCACCGTGAAGGTGACCGAGGCCTTTGCCGTGGAGCGCTACAGCCACGTGATGCACATCGTGAGCAACGTCGAAGGCATCCTGCACGACGGCATGACCAGCATGGACGTGCTCAAGGCCACCTTTCCTGCCGGCACGCTGACCGGCGCGCCCAAGGTGCATGCGATGGAACTCATCGACCAGCTGGAGCCCACCAAGCGCGGCCTGTACGGCGGCGCCTGCGGGTATCTCAGCTACGCGGGCGACATGGACGTGGCAATCGCCATCCGCACCGGCATCATCCAGAACGGCACGCTCTATGTGCAGGCGGCTGCCGGTGTGGTGGCCGATTCGGTACCCGAGCTGGAGTGGAAAGAAACCGAGCACAAGGCCCGCGCGCTGCTGCGCGCTGCAGAGCTGGTCGAGGAGGGGCTGGAATGACCCGCGCGATCGACAAAGTCAAACCCTGCGCCACCCTGCAGGACGTGCGCCGCGAAGTGAATGCGCTGGACGATGTGCTGGTGCCCCTGCTGGTGGAGCGCGTGGGCTACATGACCCAGGCGGCCCGCATCAAGCAGGGCGCTGAACAGGTGCGCGATGAAGCGCGCATCGCCGCCATCGTCGCCCGGGTGCGCGAACGCGCCCAGTCCGAAGGCGGCGACGCCGACGTGATCGAAGCCATCTACCGCAGCCTGATGGAAGCCTGCATTGCCTATGAACACCGCGAGTTCGCCCGTCTGCGCGAGCCCGCCCTGGCCGGGAGCGCCGCATGACAACCAAACTCTTGATGGTCGACAACTACGACAGCTTCACCTACAACATCGTCCAGTACTTTGGAGAACTGGGCGCCGAGGTGGAGGTGTTCCGCAACGACGAGATCACCGTGGCCAACATCGAGGCGCGCCTGAATGCCGGGCAGCTTGACCGCCTGGTGATCTCGCCAGGCCCCTGCTCGCCGGCCGAGGCGGGCATCTCGGTGGCTGCTATCCAGCATTTCGCGGGCAAGCTGCCCATCCTGGGCGTGTGCCTGGGCCACCAGAGCATTGGCGCGGCGTTCGGCGGCACCATCATCCGAGCGCAGGAGCTGATGCACGGCAAGACCAGCGTCATCACCACCACGCAGCAGGGCGTGTTTGCGGGCCTGCCCGAAAAGTTCACGGTTAACCGCTACCACTCGCTGGCCATCGAGCGCGCGTCCTGCCCCGACGTGCTGGAAGTGACGGCGTGGACCGACGATGGCGAGATCATGGGCGTGCGCCACAAGACCCTGCCCATCGAAGGCGTGCAGTTCCACCCCGAGAGCATCCTCACCGAACACGGCCACGCCATGCTGAAGAACTTTCTGGAGCAGCGCGCATGAACTTCATCGACGCCCACCAGCTGGTGATGTTCATTGCAGCAGGATGGTTGCTGAACCTGACGCCCGGCCCGGATGTGCTCTACATCGTGACCAACGCGCTGCGCTCCGGCACGCGCGCGGGCATCGTGGCGGGGCTGGGCATCACGGCCGGTTGTTTTGTGCACATCTTTGCCGCCGCCGTGGGCGTGGGCGCACTGCTGGCCACGTCGGCCACCGCGTTCACCGTGCTCAAGTGGATCGGTGCGGCCTATCTGATGTGGATGGGCGTGCGCATGTTGTTGTCCAAGCCCGGCGCCGAAGACGGCAACGCGGCCGCGTTGGCGGCAGCGCAGGCAGCCCCCGCGAAGCACACGCCGCTCTCCAAGGTGTTCCTGGGTGGCTTCTGGACCAATGTGCTCAACCCCAAGGTCGCCATCTTCTTCCTGGCCTTTGTGCCCCAGTTCATCGCGCCGGGTGCGGACAACAAGGCGCTGGCGTTTGTGCTGCTGGGCGTGCTGTTCAACATCAACGCCATTCCCGTCAACACGGGCTGGGCGCTGGCAGCCGCGTGGATGGCGCGGCGCGCCTCTGCCATCCAGCGCGGCATGCACTGGCTGGACCGCGTGGCCGGCGCCATGTTCATCGGCTTCGGACTCAAGCTGGCCTTCACGGACCAGCCCTCTGCATAAATACAGGAGACATTCCATGCCCATCACCCCCCAGGAAGCGCTGCAGCGCACCATCGAGCACCGCGAAATCTTTCACGACGAGATGCTGCACCTGATGCGGCTCATCATGCAGGGCGAGCTGTCGCCCCTCATGACCGCAGCCATCATCACCGGCCTGCGCGTGAAGAAGGAAACCATCGGCGAGATCACCGCCGCCGCGCAGGTGATGCGCGAGTTCAGCACCAAGGTGCATGTGCCCGACAGCACGCACCTCGTGGACATCGTGGGCACGGGCGGTGACGGCGCCAACACCTTCAACATCTCCACCTGCTCGATGTTCGTGGCCGCAGCGGCCGGTGCCAAGGTCAGCAAGCACGGTGGCCGCGGCGTGTCGAGTAAAAGCGGCAGCGCCGATGTGATGGAAGCCCTGGGCATCCACATCAACCTCAAGCCCGAGCAGATCGCCCAGTGCATTGCGGAAGTCGGCATCGGCTTCATGTTCGCGCCCAACCACCACCCCGCCATGAAGAACGTGGCCCCGGTGCGCAAGGAGCTGGGCGTGCGCACCATCTTCAACATCCTGGGCCCGCTGACCAACCCGGCCGGCGCACCCAATATCCTCATGGGCGTGTTCCACCCTGACTTGGTCGGTATCCAGGTGCGCGCGCTGCAGCGCCTGGGCGCCGAACACGCGCTGGTGGTCTACGGCCGCGACGGCATGGACGAAGTCAGCCTGGGCGCCGCCACGCTGGTGGGCGAGCTGAAAAACGGCCAGATCACCGAATACGAAATCCACCCCGAAGACTTCGGCCTGGCCATGTCCAGCAACCGCGCGCTCAAGGTCGAAACGCCCGAAGAGTCGCGCGAGATGCTGATCGGCGTGCTCAAGGGCGAGTCCGGCGCCGCGCAGGACATCGTCTGCTTGAACGCGGGCGTGGCGCTTTATGCGGCCAATGTGGTGGGCTCCATCCCGGACGGCATCGCCCAGGCCCGCGCAGCCATTGCATCGGGCGCGGCGCTGGCCAAGCTGGAGCAGATGGTCACGCGCACGCATGCGCTGGCGGCTTAGTTGGTTCGGGGCGCAGTCATTTCTTTACCATCGCACATGCCTTACGCGCCGTCGAGATCGCCGAAGGTTGACCATCGGCCGTTGCACAGCGTTGCGGAGTTGGCCCTGACTTTGCCGCGAGTGCAGCGCGTGCTTCTACCGGACGAACTCCGCAAGCCTGCGGGCCCATGGGTGACCGCTGGCACTACGGGCCTGGTAGCCCTGATCGCGGGGTGGCAACTGCTGCAGATTCCTGGACTTCAGACCCCACCCGCTCAATGGGCTGTGATTGGGATAACTGGCTTGTTGGCTGGCGCCGCCATCTGGTGGACAGATCGCCAGCGCCTGAGCAGGGAGTACTGGCTCGTCGATTTTGTGCAGGGCCGTATATTGCCTGTAGGCCGAAGCGACAAAGAGCCCATAGTGATCGATCCCAACGAACACAGCCTGGGGTGTTATATGGCGGGTGGCTCCAGCAATCCACCGTCCTATGCGCTGGAATTGCGCCATGTTCGGCGTGGCCCGGTGGCACAGTTGTCCTCCGTACCTTTGACAGGGTCCGGACAACGCTTTGAGAGCGAGCGCGAGCAGCTCGACCTTTGTGTTGACTTGTTGGCTCAGAGGCTTGGAATTCGGCGCTCGGGCGAACCCATGGTGAAAGCGGGTCGTCGCCGGCCGGCGTCCTGACACCCAACCCTCCATTTTTCACTGATTGAATCATGTCTGACATCCTCAACAAAATCGTGGCCGTCAAGCACGAAGAAGTGGCCGCCGCCCAAAAGCGCCTGCCTTTTGACGCCATGCGTGCCGACGCCGAGAGCCGTGTGCTCACCCGCGACTTCGAAGGCGCGCTGCGCGCCAAGATCGCCAAGGGGCAGGCTGCGGTGATTGCCGAGGTCAAGAAGGCCAGCCCCAGCAAGGGCGTGCTGCGCGCCGACTTCGAGCCCGCCGACATCGCACAGAGCTACATGGAAGGCGATGGCAAGGTCAGCGCGGCCTGCCTGTCGGTGCTGACCGACCGGCAGTTTTTCCAGGGCCAGCCCGACTATCTGAAGCAGGCCCGTGCCAGCACCACGCTGCCGGTGCTGCGCAAGGACTTCATGGTCGATGCGTACCAGATCTACGAATCGCGCGCGATGGGCGCCGACGCCATTCTGCTGATCGCCGCCTGCCTGGATGACGCGCAGATGGCCGACTTCGAGGCCATCGCGCGCAGCCTGGACATGGCGGTGCTGGTGGAGGTGCACGATGGCGCCGAGCTGCAGCGCGCGCTCAGGCTCAAGACGCCGCTGGTGGGCATCAACAACCGCAACCTGCGCACGTTTGAAATGACGCTGGACACCACGCTCGGCATGCTGAAAGACGTTCCGCAAGATCGGCTACTGGTCACCGAATCCGGCATCCTGAAGCCCGCCGATGTGAAGACGATGCGCGACGCGGGTGTGCACGCCTTCCTGGTGGGCGAGGCCTTCATGCGGGCCGACGACCCGGGCCTGGCCCTGGCCAAGCTGTTTGCCTGATGGCGCGACTGCTCTGTTTTTGATAGCTGTCAGCGCTTGATGGACAAGCGCTGGGGCCGTTTTTTATCATGAATTCTCCTTCCATGGCCGCCACGCAGCTTCTCAGCGCCGATCCGGCCGCATGGCCGGTGGCGCCGGGCTGGCAGCCGCTGGTGGACGACTTTTTTGCCAGCGCACGGGGGCAGGCGCTGCAGGGTTTTCTGCAAACGCGGCTGGCGGCTGGCGCGGTGGTCTTCCCGCCCCAGCCGCTGCGCGCGCTGGAGCTGACGCCGCCCGACGCCGTGCGCGTGGTCATCCTGGGGCAGGACCCGTACCACGGCCGGGGCCAGGCCGAGGGGCTGGCGTTTTCCGTCGCGCCCGGCGTGCCGCTGCCGCCGTCGCTGCGCAACATCTTCAAGGAGATGCAGCGCGACCTGGGCACGCCGTTCCCGCCCATGCCCGAGCCCGGCGGCAGCCTGGTGAAGTGGGCCCAAAACGGTGTGCTGCTGCTCAACACCGGGCTCACAGTGGAAGAAGGCCAGCCCGCCAGCCACGCGGGCAAGGGCTGGGAGCAGCTCACCGACGCGGTGATCCGCCATGTGGCCGAGGGCCCGCGCCCGGTGGTGTTCATGCTGTGGGGCTCGCACGCGCAATCCAAGCGCGCCTTCATTCCGCCGGACCGGGGGCACCTGGTGCTCACGTCCAACCACCCCTCGCCGTTGTCGGCGCTGCGCCCGCCGGTGCCCTTCATCGGCAACGGGCACTTTGGCAAGGCGCGGGAGTTTCGGCAGCAGCACGGGTATTGATCCTGCATCCGGCTTCCGTCCATCAAGGGAGCGCATGAGTTACCAAGCGTTGGCGCCTTTCATGGCACGACGAAAAACAGTACGAGGGAGAAAACATGACCCATACGCTCACCGCGAAGGAGCAGTCGCTCGCCAAAATCTTCAGCGACGACTACGTCTTCACGATCCCCGGCTATCAGCGTCCCTATGCCTGGGGGCGTGATCAGGCGCAGGAACTGTTGGACGACCTGCTTGGCGCGCTGTCCTCTGCTCCGACGCAGCTCAGCGAAGCCGCGCCGTATTTCCTCGGCAGCATCGTGCTCATCAAGACCGAGGCACAGCCGGACGCCACGGTGGTGGACGGCCAGCAGCGTTTGACGACGCTGACGCTGCTGCTATCTGCCGTGCGCGCGACGGTACACGATGCTGCAGTCCAAGCGGGTATTACCAAGCGCATCTACGAACACGGCGACGTGGTTTCGGCCACGCAAGCGCGCTACCGCCTTTTGCTGCGCGAGCGTGACCGTGACTTCTTCCGACAGTACGTGCAACACGAGAACGGCTTGCAGGCTCTGGCCCAGCTCAACACCGTGCTGCCCGATGCGCAGCAGCGCCTGCGGGTCAACGCTCAGGTTTTCCTGGACGGGCTCGCCAAGCTGCCGCAGGCCGAGCTGGTGCGTCTGGTGCAGTTCGTTATCACCCGTTGCTACTTGGTGACGGTGGCCACGCCCGACCTGGACTCGGCGTATCGCATCTTTGGCGTGCTCAACAGCCGTGGCCTCGACCTGAGCGCTACCGACATCTTGAAAGCCGAAATCATTGGCGGCATCGCGCCCGCGCTGCGCGATGCCTACACCCAGAAGTGGGAGCACGAAGAAGAAGATTTGGGCCGCGATGAGTTCGGCGACCTGTTCAGCCACATCCGCATGGTCTATCGCAAGGCGAAACCGCAGGGCACGCTGCTGAAGGAGTTCAAGGAGCATGTAGTGTCGGCGAAGCAGCCCCGCGTCTTCGTGGACGAAGTGCTGCTGCCGATGGCGCAGGCCTTTGCCGAATTGCGCGACGCAGACTACGCCAGCACCCACCACGCCGAACAGGTGAATGAGCATCTGCGCTGGTTGAACCGGCTCGAGTTCAAGGATTGGGTGCCCCCAGCTCTGGCTTTCTTCGTGCGGCACCGCCAGCAACCCGAAGCGGTGCTGAACTTCTTCCGCGATCTGGAGCGGCTGGCCTATTCGATGTTGGCGCGAAAGACGGGCGTCAACGAACGTATCGAGCGCTTCTCCGCGCTGACGGGCGCCATCGAGGCTGGCGCCGACCTTGCCACCGCTTCATCGCCACTGCAGTTGTCGCCGCAAGAGCAGCATCAGACCTATGCAGCCCTCAATGGCCCGTTGTACGAAACCCATTCGCCCCGCGCGCTTGCAGTGTTGTTGCTGCGACTGGACCGCTTGATGTCCGACGGCGTGGCCAGCGTTCAGCATGAGGTGGTCTCGGTGGAGCACGTGATGCCCCAGCAGCCGGCGCCCAACAGCCAATGGGCAAGCTGGGTGCCGGACAAAGTGATGCATCAATTCTGGTTGCACCGGCTGGGCAATCTGGCCTTGCTCAGCAGGAAAAAAAACAGCTCTGCAAGCAACCGGGATTTCGACTGGAAGAAGAGTGCTTACTTCACCAAAGGCGGTAGCACGACCTTCGCGCTGACGACCCAGGTGCTGCAGTTCACTGACTGGACGACTGCTGTGATGCAACAGCGCCAGGATGCCATGCTGGCCAAGCTGGAAGGGCATTGGCGTCTGCAGGGCCGCATGAGCAAAGCCGCCATTGCCGAAGCGCTGCTCGCCGAGCTTGAAGGAGCCGGCGACGCTGTCGCGTTCGAGCTGGAAAGCTCGCGCCATGGCCTCGCGGCGGTTGCGCAGGAAGACGGCAAAGCATTCGTCGTTTTGGCCGGCTCGCAAGCCAAGCGGGATTGGTCCGGGCAACCCCATTCCTATCAGCAATTGCGGGAGGAACTGCGTGCTTCTGGCGCGCTGAAGCTGTCCGAGGACGCAACCCATCTGGTCTTCGCCGCCGACACGCCTTTCAATAGCCCGAGCGCCGCATCGGCAACCGTCTTGGGGCGCACCGACAACGGTCGCAATACCTGGCGGCTCAAAGGCAGCGCCATCACCTACGCGGCCTGGCAAGACAACCTGCCCACCAGTCAGCCAGCGACAGGGCGGTCCGAGTCGTAACCTGCGTGGCCACGAAATTCGACTGCGATAAGCTCCACCCATGACCCGCGTCCCTGTCCAACCTGCGCTGTTCACCTGGGCGCGTCAGCGTGCCCGGCTGGATGAGGCTGGGCTGAGGGTGCGTTTCCCGCATCTCGCGCAGTGGGAGGCGGGCGAGGTACATCCCACGTTGCGGCAACTGGAGCAGTACGCCCAGGCGACACATGCTCCGGTAGGGTATTTCTTCCTGCCTGCCCCGCCTATGGAGGCGGTGCCCATCCCGGATTTCCGCACCATGGGGCAGGGCGTGCCGCGCTTGAGTGCGGACCTGCTGGATGTCATCTACACCTGCCAGACGCGTCAGACCTGGTACCGCGATGAGGCGCTGGTCAGCGGGGAAACGCCGCTGCCTTTCATCGGTAGCGTGACGCTGGCCACGCCGCCAGCCGACGCGGCGGAATCCATCCGCCAGGAGCTCGGCTTCAGCGTGGCCGCGCGGCGGGAGTGCCCGACCTGGACCGACGCCTTGCGCTTGTTCATCGCGCAGGCCGAACAGGCTGGCGTGATGGTGATGGTCAGCGGCGTGGTGATGAACAACAACACCCGGCACCTGGACCCTCAGGAGTTTCGGGGCTTCGCGCTGGCCGACGCGATTGCTCCGCTGGTGTTCATCAACGGGGCGGACAGCAAGGCGGCGCAGATGTTCACTCTGGCGCACGAACTGGCGCACCTGTGGCTGGGCCAGACGGCGCTGTCTGATGCGGCGATGGCTCAGGCCTCGGACCATGCCACTGAAACTTGGTGCAATCGCGTTGCGGCCGAGTTGCTTGTTCCGCAGGCCGAGTTCCGCGCCGCGTTGCAGCAGGATGAAGCGCTGAATGTGTCCCTCCAGCGCCTGGCAAGACATTTCAAGGTCAGCACGCTGGTGTTGCTGCGACGCATGCTGGATGTTGGCTGGCTGGACCGCGATGCGTTTTGGGCGGCCTACCGCGCCGAGGAGGCGCGTCTGAGGGCCTTGACTGCACGCAATGCTGGCGGAGGCGACTTTTACCGCACGACGGTAGCCCGGGTCAGCAAGCGCTTTGCCCAGACCCTCGTGGCCAGCACCCTTGAAGGGCGCACGTTGTACCGTGACGCCTTCCGCATGCTCGGTATTGCCAAACCGGGTACCTTCAATGAGCTGGGCCGCACTCTGGGGTTCCCGACCTGATGGCATATCTGCTCGACGCGAACGTCTTCATCCAGGCCAAGAACCTGCAATACGGGTTTGACTTCTGCCCCGCTTTTTGGGACTGGTTGGCACAAGGCTACGGTGCGGGCCGCTTGCGCAGCATTCGCCACATCGGCGACGAGCTGGGTGCGGGCGGAGATGAGTTGGCCGCCTGGGCCGATGGTCAGGAAGATGGCTTCTTCCCGCCGCCGGATGCCGCCGTGCTCGCGGCTGCTCAGCAAGTCAGCGCGTGGGTGCTGCAGCAGGGATACGAGCCCGCCGCAGTGAGCACCTTTCTTCAGGTCGCCGACTTCTGGCTGGTCGCGGCGGCGCTCGCAGGCCAGCACACGGTGGTAACGCACGAAGTGGCATCGCCGTCCGCCAAGAAAATCAAGATTCCGAATGTTTGCGTCGGGCTTCAAGTGGCGTTCATGTCGCCCTATCAAATGCTGCGCAAGGAGCAAGCGCGATTCATTCTGGGGGCGTAGCCTGTAGCAAACGGACGGAGCGCCGCGTGCGCATGCGTGGAGGTGGCCCCGCCCTCACCACGGCCCCGGCAGCCGCTCCTTGAGCAGATCGATGAACGCCTGCACCGCCACCGGCAGGCTGCGCCCCGCCAGGGTCTGCACCTCCAGGTCGCGCAGGTCCATGCCGGCGTCGCTGATGGGCACCGCCACGATGTCCCCCGACGCCACCAGGTGGCGCGCCGCGATCTCGCTGGCCACCGACAGCCCGCCGCCATGCGCGACGAAGTTGAGCACCGTCTTGGCGTGGTTGCTGATGAGCAGCGCCGACAGCTGCAGGCCCTGGCGGCTGCAGACGATGTCGATCATCTGGCGCACGGTGGTTTCGGGCGGGGGCAGGGCCAGCGGGTAGTGGGCCATCTGCGCCAGCGTCACGCTGGCTGCGCCCGCCAGCGGATGGCCAGGCGGGATGAGCGCCAGCACGGGCGCGACCTGGCGGTAGGCCACGGCGATGTCCTTGTGCGGCGCGCGGCTGAAGCACAGGCCGATGTCGGCCGCGCCGCTGCGCACCGCCTCGGGCACCTGCGCGGTGGGCAGCGCCATCACGCTGAATTCGATGCCCGCATGCGTGCGCTGGAACTCCACACACAGGCGCGGCACCAGCTCGTTGGCAAACGCGTCGGACGTGGCCAGCCGCACCTGCCCGGTGCGCAGGCCCTGCAGCGCGCCGATCTCGCCCAGCGCGCGTTCGGCATCCAGCACGGTTCGCCGCGCATGCACGGCCAGGATCTCGCCCGCTGCCGTGAGCACCATGCCGCGCGGATGGCGGTCAAACAGCGGCGTGCCCAGCTGCGCCTCCAGCCCGGCGATCTGGCGGCTGAGGGCCGAGGCGGCCACATGCAGGCGGGCCGAGGCCTCGGTGAGCGAGCCGCTCTCGGCCACTTCCAGAAAGTAGCGCAGCGTGGTGTCTTGCAGCAGGTGGGGGCGCATGGGCCTTGGCGAGAGAGAGAAGGGGGAGGCGCAGTATGCGCCGGTTTGCCGCCGGGGCAAAGCAGCTTGCCGAAATGCTGGTGGTAAAGCAAGGCACGGCTTCCTAAGATGGACCACTCGATTCTTTGTTGTGTGTGTTGTTCTCGACGACTTTGCTGGAGGCTGGTATGCGTCTGATTTCCTGGGGCCGTGGTGTGTGGGGCCTGGCCGGCCTGCTCGTGGTGTCTGCGGCTGCGCATGCGCAGGCCACCTGGCCCGACCGGCCCGTGCGCGTGATCGTGCCGTTTCCGGCCAGCGGCGCGACCGACCTGGTGGCGCGCGTGGTCACGCAGCGCGTGGCGGCCGACCTGGGCCAGCAGCTGGTGGTGGACAACAAGCCCGGTGCCGGCGGCACCATCGGCACGGCCGAGGCGGCCAAGGCGCAGCCCGACGGCTACACCCTGCTGCTGACCACCAGCAGCACCCATGCGATTTCGCCGCACCTGATGCCCAAGCTGGCCTACGACGCGCGCAAGGACTTTGTGCCCGTGGCCCATGTGGCCGACGCGCCCAGCGTGGTCCTGGTCACCAACTCGCTGCCCGTGAAGACCGTGGCCGAGCTGATCGCCTATGGCAAGGCCAACCCCGGCAAGCTCAACTACGCCACCAGCGGCAACGGCACCATCGTGCACCTGAACACGGCGGCCTTCATGGCCCAGGCGGGTGTCGAGATGACGCACATCCCCTACAAGGGCACGGCGCTGGCCATTCCCGACCTGATCGCCGGGCAGACGCATGTGCTGTTCGACTCGCTGCCCACAGGCATGCCCCATGCCAAGGCCGGCCGCCTGCGCGCCCTGGCCGTCACCAGCGAAAAGCGCAGCACCCTGGCGCCCGAGCTGCCCACGATGGCCGAGTCCGGCCTGCCCGGGTATTCGTCGGTGACCTGGTTTGGCGTGTACCTGCCTGCGGGCGCGCCGCCTGCGCTGGTGGACAAGGTGCACAAGGCCTTTGCCAAGGCCGTGGCGGCACCTGAGGTGGCCGAGCAGCTGGCCAAGCTGGGCGTGGAGCCCGCCGCGCCGCGCACGCCCGCGCAGTTTGGCGCCCTGGTGCAGGCGGACAGCAACCGCTGGGCGGCGGTGATCAAGCAGCACAAGATAGTGGTGGAGTGACATCCCCCTGAGGGTTGCCACTCGGTGCGTCCGCCAGAGGCGGCCGCTCTTCGATGCCGTCCAAGCCTACGAAAGTAGGCTTGGAGCCGCGGCTCTCAGCCCCTTCTCTCGAATGGCGTTGCCATTCGGGAAGCGGGACGACACCCTCGGTGCGGGGCGGCCCTTCGTCGGTGTCTCTCGCTTCCGGCCGCGCCCGTTTTTTCGCAGCTCGCCTCGTGCGGGGTGACAGAGTCTGAATGTTATGAATACCCCCTCCCTCGACTGGTCCCTTCCTTACGCCTCCCACCGCAGCGCGGTCATGGGCCGCAATGTGGTGTCCACCTCGCAGCCGCTGGCGGCGCAGGCGGGGTTGCGCATGCTGCTGGCGGGGGGCAATGCGGTGGATGCCGCCATTGCCGCCGCCATGGCGCTCACGGTGGTAGAGCCCACGGGCTGCGGCATTGGCAGCGACGGGTTTGCCATCGTGTGGGACGGCCAGGAGCTGCACGGGCTGAACGCCTCGGGCCGCTCGCCTGCGGCGTGGACGCCGGAATATTTTGAGAAGCTGGGCGGCATCCCCGAGACGGGCTGGAACGCCGTCACCGTGCCCGGCGCCGTGTCGGCCTGGGTGGCGCTGTCCAAGCGTCTGGGCAAGCTGCCGTTTGCCCAACTGGCGCAGCCCGCCATCGACTACGCGCGCAACGGCTTTCCGGTGTCGCCCACCATCGCCCGGCTGTGGGCGCTGGGCGCGGCCAAGCTGGGCACGCAGCCGGGTTTTGCCGAGTGCTTCATGCCCGAATACCTGGGTGGCCGCGTGCCGCAGGCGGGCGAGATCTTCCAGAGCGAAGCCCACGCGCGCACGCTGGAGCTGATCGCCGAAACCGAGGGCGAGGCGTTCTACCGGGGCGTGATCGCCGAGCGCATCGCGGCGCACGCGCAGGCGAACGGCGGCGCGATGACGCTGGCCGACCTGGCCGCCCACCAGGCTGACTGGGTGGGCACCATCCAGCAGCGCTTTGGCGACTCGGTCATCCACGAGATCCCGCCCAACGGCCAGGGCATTGCCGCGCTGATGGCGCTGGGCATGCTGGATGCGCACGGCATCGGCGCGCACCCGGTGGACAGCGTGGAGACCGTGCACGCCAGCATCGAGGCGATGAAGCTCGCGTTGGCCGACCTGCACCAGTACAACGCCGACATCGACGCCATGCACGTCACGCCCGCCGAGCTGCTGCACGCCGATTACCTCAAGAAGCGCGCCGCGCTCATCGACCCCGAGCGCGCGGGCGACCCCGGCCACGGCGCGCCGCGCCCCGGCGGCACGGTGTACCTGGCGGCGGCCGACGCCAGCGGCATGATGGTCTCGTTCATCCAGTCCAACTACATGGGTTTTGGCTCGGGCGTGGTGGTGCCGGGCACGGGTATCAGCCTGCAGAACCGGGGCCATAACTTCAACCTGATCCCGGGCCACGCCAACCAGGTGGCGCCGGGCAAGCGCCCCTCGCACACCATCATCCCGGCCTTTGCCATGCATGCCGACGGCACGCCGCAGATGGCCTTTGGCGTGATGGGCGGCCCCATGCAGAGCCAGGGCCACACGCAGATGGCGCTGCGCGTGCTGCGCTACGGCCAGAACCCGCAGGCCGCCGCCGATGCCCCCCGCTGGCGCGTGACGGGCGGCAAGGGCGTGGCGGTGGAACCCGCGTTCGACCCCGCCGTGGTCGCCGCGCTGCGCGCGCGCGGGCATGAAGTGACGGTGGAAGAGGGCAACGGCGTGTTCGCGTTTGGCGGCGCGCAGCTGGTGCTCAAGAACGGCGACAGCTACATCGCGGGCTCGGACCCGCGCAAGGACGGGCACGCGGTGGCATTCTGACGATTGCTATAAAAAATATAGCTACAGGGCTTTGATGAACAGGCGCTGGGGCATGTTTTTGCCCTGATTCAGGTGCTCACCGCGTCTCGCGCACCGTGAGCCAGGCGCTGGCCGCGCCGCTGAGCACGATGGCGGCGATGCCCGCCATCGACCACGCATCAGGCACATGGCGGTACACCAGCCAGCCGCCCAGCATGGCAAAGCCGATCTGCGAATAGAGAAACGGCGCAATCGTCACCGGCGAGGTGCGTGCGTAGGCGTTGAGCAGCAGCATGTGGCCGACCGCACTCGACAGGCCCATCGTGAACATGCCCGCCCACAGCCAGGGATCGGTCACCGGCTGCCAGACAAAGGGCACGCCCAGTGACACCAGCAAGGTGGCGACCCAGCTGGTGTACAGCTGCGTGGTGGCCGGCTGTTCCTGGCCCGCCATCTTGCTGCTGAGCACCTGGTAGCCCGTGCCCGCTGCCAGCAGGCACAGCGGCCACAGCAGGGCCCCGGCGAAGGCGTCGCCGCCCGGGCGCAGGATGGCCAGCGTGCCGCCCAGCCCGGCCGCCACCAGCGCCCAGCGCGCCGGGCCCACGCGCTGGTGCATCCACAGCGCGGCCACCACCGTCACGCACAGCGGCGTGGTGGCCACCACGGCGGTGAATTCCGCCAGGGGCATGTGGATGATGCTGAGAAAGCCGAACAGGCTGGTGGCCGCGAACAGCGCTCCGCGCAGGGCCTGGAAGCGCGGCTGCGTGGTGCGCAGCGCCCGCGGGCCGAAGCGGCGCAGCACGAAGGCCGTGGTCAGCAGCGACTGGAACAGGTAGCGCAGCCACAGCGCCATCAGCAGCGGCACGCCGGCACTGACGATCTTGGTGGCCGTGTCCAGCAGCGCAAAGCAGGCGCAGGCGGCCACGGTGAAGGCAATGCCCGCCACCGCCGCGCGCTGGCGCTGGCGCCGCGACGCCCCGGGTCCGCCATCGTCGTCCGGCACGCGGGGGGCGGGCGTCACGCGGGCGTGCCCGGCGTGGCGCGCTCCAGCAGCATCGCGTCGCCGTAGCTGAAGAAGCGGTACTGCTGCGCGATGGCGTGGCGGTACAGGCCCATGATGTGCGCGTAGCCCGCGAAAGCGCTCACCAGCATCATCAGCGTGCTCTTGGGCAGGTGGAAGTTGGTGACCAGCAGGTCCACCACGCGGAAGCCGAAGCCCGGCGTGATGAAGATGTCGGTGTCGCCCGAGGTGAGGCCGGAGCGCGCCCACGACTCCAGCGTGCGCACCGTGGTCGTGCCCACGGCCACCACGCGCCCGCCGCGCTGGCGGCAGCGCTCCAGCGCGGCCAGCGTGGCCAGGGGCACCTCGTACCACTCGCTGTGCATCCGGTGCTCGGCCAGGTTCTCGGTCTTGCAGGGCTGGAAGGTGCCGGCGCCCACGTGCAGGGTGACGCTCGCGCGCTCGATGCCGCGCGCCGCCAGGTCGGCCAGCACACCTTCGTCGAAGTGCAGCGCGGCGGTGGGCGCGGCCACGGCGCCGGGCGCGCGCGCAAACACGGTCTGGTAGCGCTGGCTGTCCTCGGCTTCATCCGGATCGTGGTCGGCGTTCTGCTGGCGCTCGATGTAGGGCGGCAGCGGCAGGTGGCCGTGGCGCTCCATCAGCTCCCAGGGCGACTCGCCCGCCGGGCCGTGCAGCGCAAAGCGGAACAGCGGGCCGTCGTCGGCCGGCCAGCGGCCCAGCAAGGTGGCGTCAAACCCGCCCGCGTGGCGGCCCCCGGCCATGTGCACCGTGCTGCCGGGCAGGGGCTTCTTGCTGACCTTCATGTGGGCGACGACTTCGTTGCCCGCACCGCCAGCGGTGCCCGCCGTGCCCTCCGTGCCCTTCGTGCTATTGCCAGCCTCGGCGGGCAGCACGCGCTCGATCAGCAGCTCCAGCTTGCCGCCGCTGGCCTTCTCGCCAAAGATGCGCGCCTTGACCACGCGCGTGTCATTGAACACCAGCAGGTCGCCCTCGCGCAGCAGGCCCGGCAGCTCGCGGAAGATGCGGTCGGCGGGCTGCATGGCCCGGCCGTCCAGCAGGCGCGATGCGCTGCGCTCGGCAGCGGGGTGCTGGGCAATGAGTTCGGGGGGGAGCGAGAAGTCGAAATCGCTCAGGCTGAACACGCGGGGCGCGTGCGGTGCGTGGACAGCTTGAGGCGCTTGGGGCGCGGCGGCCGGGGCGCCGGGGGAGAGGTCGGTCATGGTGCTTGAGGGCCGAACGGGCCCGTGCCAAGGAAATTGCAAGAAGGGC
This sequence comes from Paracidovorax sp. MALMAid1276, assembly GCF_049198005.1. Taxonomy (NCBI): domain Bacteria; kingdom Pseudomonadati; phylum Pseudomonadota; class Betaproteobacteria; order Burkholderiales; family Comamonadaceae; genus Paracidovorax; species Paracidovorax sp. MALMAid1276. The sequence goes on from NZ_JBMIRS010000256.1 coordinate 18,674, forward strand.
CGCGATTGTCCCACGGCCCCACGCCTGCCCCGGCGCGTGGACTGCAGAGGGTGTTACCAGGCCTTCTCGGAGAACCCCGACCACAGCTCGTTGAGGTCCGGGAAGCGCCACTTGTCCGGGTCTTCGCGCGCCACGATCTTCTCGTGGCAGCCCGGCGCGGCCAGGTCCACCACTTCGGGCGGAATGCGCAGGTCGGACTTGGTGGAGAAGAACACCTTGACCTGGGGCGTGGTGAGGGCGGTGGGCGCCTGCTCGGTCACCACGCCGATGCGCCCGGAGGTCAGCCGCACCAGCGAGCCCACGGGGTAGATGCCGATGCTCTTGACGAAGGCCTGGAACATGCGGGCGTCGAAATGGTCGTTGGTCCACTCGGCCATGCGGCGCAGGGACTCCGAAGGGTCCCAGCCCCGCTTGTACGGGCGGTCGGAGGTGACGGCATCGTAGACGTCGCAGATGGCGGTCATGCGCGCGATCACGCTGATGTTCTCGCCCTTGAGCTTGTCGGGATAGCCCGACCCGTCGATCTTCTCGTGGTGGTGCAGGCAGGCGTCCATCACCGCATCGGACACGCTGCCGCCCTCCTTGAGCATGTGGTAGCCCTCCACCGGGTGGCTGCGCACCACGGCGAATTCCTTGTCCGTCAGCTTGCCGGGCTTGTTGAGCACCGACAGCGGAATGGCCGCCTTGCCCAGGTCGTGCAGCAGCCCGGCCATGCCCGCCAGGCGCGTCTGGTCGTCATTCAGCTTGAGCTGCTTGGCCAGCGCCACCATCAGCGCGCACACCGCCACCGAATGCATGTAGGTGTAGTCGTCGGCCGTCTTCAGGCGCGCCAGGCTGATGAGCGCGCCGGGGTTGCGGGTGACGGAGTCTGAAATCTCCTCCACCAGGCTCTGCGCGCCGGCCGAGTCCACCGCGCGGCCCAGGCGGACCTCGTTGAACATCGACACCACGGCCTGCCTGGAGCGCACGCAGACGGCCGCAGCCATCTTCAGCTCGCTTTGCATGTCGGTGGGCCGGCGGTCGCGCACGGGGGGCGGGGGCGGCGGGGGCAGGGTCACCTGCAGCGGCGGCAGGTCTTCCAGGCGGCTGAAGTCGGTCTCGATCTGGGCGTCGGCCTCCTCGCGCGAGACGGAGGCCGTGCCTTCCGCCACGTCCAGGCCCTTGGACGTGTCGATCCAGCATTCCTGGATGGCAGTGGAGCGGATGCGCTCGAGGTCCTTGGGGTCCTTGAGCACGAACTTCGCACGCCAGAACGGGTGGTCCATCCACGAGCCGCAGAACTCGTGCAGGTACATGCCCAGGGTGAGATGCTGAATTTGGATGCGCTTGAGCATGGTGGAAAAAGCCCGGGGCGTACAACGCCGGGGAGAACCTTGATTTCCGTCATTCCCCAAAGGCGTTAGCAATGGTAACCATGGTAGCCTTTTTGGCCTGCCGCGCCTTGGCGTTTTCCCCGCACTCTGCCCTGTTGTTTGTTGCCTCCGTTCATGCCAGCCACCGCCCGACCTGCCGCTTCCGCCGCCCCGCCACGGCCTTCTGGCAGCACGGCCACGGTGGCGCAGAAGGCGCTGCTCAAGCTGGGCCTTGCGCGCGACATCGACCTGGCGCTGCACCTGCCGCTGCGCTACGAGGACGAAACCCGCATCACGCCGCTGGCGAACGCGCGCGACGGGCAGGTGGTGCAGATCGAGGCCACGGTGACGGCCAGCGAGGTGCAGCTGCGCCCGCGCCGCCAACTGCTGGTGCAGGTGGAAGACGGAACGGGCGCCTGCGAGCTGCGCTTCTTCAGCTTCTACCCGTCGCACCAGAAGACGCTGGCCGTGGGCGCGCGGCTGCGCATCCGCGGCGAGGTCAAAGGGGGCTTCTGGGGGCGGCAGATGATGCACCCCGCGTTTCGCCAGGCCGGCGGCGAGCTGCCCGCCGCGCTCACCCCGGTCTACCCCACAACGGCCGGGCTGCCGCAGCCCTATCTGCGCCGCGCCATCGTGGGGGCGCTCGCGCGGGTGGACCTGTCGGAGACACTGCCCCCGGGCGCCGAGCCGCCGCTTGGCAACTTTTATGGCAAAAATGGCCCTCAGCGCTTATTCAGCCTGCGTGAGGCGCTCACTTTTTTGCACCACCCCACGCCCGACGTGGCGCTGTCCACGCTGGAAGACCACAGCCATCCCGCCTGGCAGCGGCTGAAGGCCGAAGAGCTTCTGGCGCAGCAGCTGTCGCAGCACCAGTCGCGCCGCGAGCGCGACCGGCTGCGGGCCCCCGTGCTGCGCCCCGCCCCCGCGCCGGCCGGCACGCTGCCCTTGCACGAGCAGCTGCTGGCCGCGCTGCCCTTTGCCCTGACCGCCGCCCAGCGCCGCGTGGGCGAGGAGATCGCGGCCAACCTGGCGCGCCCCGTGCCCATGCACCGGCTGCTGCAGGGCGATGTGGGGTCGGGCAAGACGGTGGTGTCGGCCCTGGCCGCCTGCCTGGCCATGGACGCCGGCTGGCAGTGCGCGCTGATGGCGCCCACCGAAATCCTGGCCGAGCAGCACTTCGCCAAGATGATCGGCTGGCTGGAGCCGCTGCTGGCCGCGCGCGGCCGCCAGGTGGCCTGGCTGGTGGGCGGCCAGAAGAAAAAGGAACGCACCGCCATGCTGGCCCTGGTGGCCAGCGGCGAGGCCGCGCTGGTGGTGGGCACCCATGCGGTGATCCAGGAGCAGGTGCGCTTCAAGGCCCTGGCGCTGGCCATCATCGACGAGCAGCACCGCTTTGGCGTGGCGCAGCGGCTGGCGCTGCGCAAGAAGCTGGCGGACCACGGGCAAGAACCCCACATGCTGATGATGAGCGCCACGCCCATCCCGCGCACCTTGGCGATGAGCTACTACGCCGACCTGGATGTGTCGGTCATCGACGAGCTGCCCCCGGGCCGCACGCCCATCGTCACCAAGCTGATTGCCGATAGTCGCAAGGACGAGGTCATCGAGCGCATCGGCGCACAGGTGGAGGCCGGGCGGCAGGTGTACTGGGTGTGCCCGCTGATCGAGGAGAGCGAGGCGCTGGACCTTTCCAACGCCACGGCCACCCATGCCGACCTGAGCGAGGCCTTGCCGGGCGTCATGGTCGGCCTGCTGCACTCGCGCATGCCCGCCGCCGAAAAGAAGGCCGTGATGCAGCTCTTCACCAGCGGGCAGATGGGCGTGCTGGTCAGCACCACCGTGATCGAGGTGGGCGTGGACGTGCCCAATGCCTCGCTGATGGTCATCGAACACGCCGAGCGTTTTGGCCTGAGCCAGCTGCACCAGCTGCGCGGGCGCGTGGGGCGGGGCGCGGCCGCCTCGGCCTGCGTGCTGCTGTACGCCACCAACGACAGCGGCCGCGTGGGCGAAACCGCCAAGGAGCGCCTGCGCGCCATGGCCGAAACCCACGACGGCTTCGAGATCGCCCGCCGCGACCTGGAGATCCGAGGCCCCGGCGAGTTCCTGGGCGCCCGCCAGTCGGGCGACGCGCTGCTGCGCTTTGCCGACCTGGCCACCGACACCCACCTGCTGGACTGGGCCCGCGAACTGGCCCCGCAGATGCTGGATCGGTATCCAGAACTGGCGACGAAACACGTGGCGCGCTGGTTGGGTGGAAAATCGGACTATCTCAAGGCCTGACACCATGACCCTCACCGAACTCAAGTACATCGTTGCGGTGGCCCGCGAGAAGCACTTCGGCCATGCGGCCGATGCCTGCTACGTGTCGCAACCCACGCTCTCGGTGGCCATCAAGAAGCTCGAAGAAGAGCTGGACGTGAAGCTGTTCGAGCGCAGCGCGGGCGAGGTCACGGTGACGCCGCTGGGCGAGGACATCGTGCGGCAGGCGCAGAGCGTGCTGGAGCAGGCGGCGGCCATCAAGGAGATTGCCAAGCGCGGCAAGGACCCGCTGGCCGGGCCGCTCACGCTGGGGGTCATCTACACCATCGGGCCCTACCTGCTGCCCGAGCTGGTGCGCCAGTCCATCAGCCGCACGCCGCAGATGCCGCTGATGCTGCAGGAGAACTTCACCGTCAAGCTGCTGGAGATGCTGCGCACGGGCGAGATCGACTGCGCCATCCTGGCCGAGCCTTTTCCGGACACGGGCCTGGCGATGGCGCCGCTGTATGACGAGCCCTTCATGGCGGCCGTGCCCAGCACACACCCGCTGACGGCACGCAAGTCGGTCACGGCGGCCGAGCTGAAGAGCGAGACCATGCTGCTGCTGGGCGCGGGGCATTGCTTTCGCGACCATGTGCTGGAGGTCTGCCCCGAGTTCGCCCGTTTTGCGAGCAACGCCGAGGGCATCCGCAAGTCGTTCGAGGGCTCGTCGCTCGAAACCATCAAGCACATGGTGGCCGCGGGCATGGGCGTGACGCTGGTGCCGCGCCTGTCGGTGCCGCGCGATGCGCTCTTGACCGTGTCGCGCCGGCGCAAGAGCGATGAAACCTACATCCGCTATCTGCCCATCCGCGAGGAGGACGGCAGCCCGCCGCCGATGCGCCGCGTGGTGCTGGCCTGGCGCCGCAGCTTCACGCGCTACGAGGCCATCGCCGCGCTGCGCAACGCCATCTACGCGTGCGAGCTGCCGGGCGTCACGCGCCTGTCCTGAGGGCCGCGCAGCAGGGCGCTGCATGGCACCGAACTCCACACGGGCTGCTCTGCCGGTTATCGTTTCACCGTTTCTTTTCATCCACCTTTCACTTCAGGAGCATGACCATGGCCAAGGCCTCGAAGACCCCCGCCGCCCCCCGCATCAACATCGGCATCAGCGAGAAGGACCGCGCCGCCATCGCGCAGGGCCTGTCGCGCGTGCTGGCCGACACGTACACGTTGTACCTCACCACCCACAACTTCCACTGGAACGTGACGGGCACGATGTTCAACACCCTGCACACCATGTTCATGGAGCAGTACACCGAGCTGTGGAACGCCGTGGACCCGATCGCTGAGCGCATCCGCTCTCTGGGCCATGTGGCGCCAGGCTCTTACGCCGAGTTCGGCAAGCTGGCGACGGTGCCGGACGCGCCTTCGGTGCCGCCCAAGGCGCTCGACATGGTGCGTGTGCTGGTCGAAGGCCATGAGGCCGTGGCACGCACGGCGCGCAGCCTGTTCCCGCTGGCGGACAAGGCGAGCGACGAGCCCACTGCGGACCTGCTGACGCAGCGGCTCACGGTGCACGAGCAGACGGCCTGGATGCTGCGCTCGCTGCTGGAGGAGTGATGGGGGAGCTGGCCGCGCCCGGGCAAATGGCGTTCTGTCCTACACGCTGTCACGGCGATTGTCCTGATGATCCGGGTTTTGGCGGCGGTGCCGCCCTGCGGCCTCGCTCTGTGGGCCAGTTCCTCCCTGTGATCTATGCGAATCCTGTACGTTGAAGACAACCCGGAGCTGCGCGAGACCATCGGCCTGCTGATGGAAGGCGATGGTCAGACCGTCACGTCCTGCGCGTCTGCCGAGGAGGCGCTGGAGCTGGACGCCGCGCAGCCCTTCGACCTTCTCGTGTCCGACGTGAGCCTGCCAGGCCTCTCGGGCACCGATTTGGCCAAGAAGCTTCTGGCCGAAGATCCGCTGCGCTGGATCGTGCTCTGCTCCGGCTACGAACTGGGCGCCTACCCGGGATCCTGGGGCCCCAATGTGCGCACCCTGCTCAAGCCGTTCGAGCTGGAAGAGCTGGAAACGCTGCTGGGCACCATCCGCGAAGCCGTCGACGGCGGAGCGGCGTGATCTGAAGAAGGGCCTCAAGAAGGCCCGCACTTTCGCGGCCGACGCAGCCGCCGCATCCCCTCTTCCATGGCGCCCGCACGCGCCCCGGTGTTCACGACCTCACCCTGGGCCGCGCGAGCAAACCACAGGCTCGCTCACCCGCTGCCGCGCGCAGCGATTCCTGGCTTCAGCGGGCGGCCGGGGGCGTGGGCGGCGGCGACACGCGCGGCAACTCCACGGTGAAGCGGGTCGTGCCGCCGGTGGACTGCACCTCGATGCGCCCCCGGTGGGCGCGCACGATCTGGTGGGCGATGAACAGGCCCAGGCCCAGGCCCTGGTGCTGGCCGGGCTCGCGGTGCCGCCCCCGGAAGGGGTCGAACAGGTGGGGCAGCAAATCTGGCGCGATGGTGCCGCCGTTGGCCACGGTCAGGGTCACGGTGCCGGCCTGCGTGCCGTCCGCCGCCACCAACACCGGCTCGGTGGGACAGCCGTGGTGCATGGCGTTGCCCACCAGGTTGGTCACCACCTGGCTCAGCCGGTCTTCGTCCCACACCCCTGCGAGGTCGCCCTGCACGATGGATGAAATCGTGCGGTCGGGAAAGCTGGACTGCACTTCGTCCAGCGTGCGCTGCACCAGGGCGTCCAGTGGCGTGGGGCGGAGCTGCAGCGGCATGCCGCCCGCCTGCCGGATGCGCGTCACGTCCAGCAGGTCCTCGATCATGCGGCCCATGCGCTGGCTGCTGGCCAGCACGCGGTCGGCCATGGTGCCGACCTTTTCCGGGTCGGGCTGGCGCTTGAGCACGGTGGCGGCCGCCGTGATGGACATGAGGGGCGTGCGCAGGTCGTGGCTCAGCACGGCCATGAACATCTCGTTGATGCGCAGGGCCTCGGTGCGCTCCTTGAGCTCTTGCGCCTGCGCCTGCTTGTGGCGCTGCAGCTCGAAGAACACGCTGGCCTTGGTGACCAGCATGTGCGGGTCGATGGGCTTGTAGAGAAAGTCCACCGCGCCGCTTTCGTAGCCCCGGAACTGCCAGTTCTGCTCGCGCGAGCCCGCAGTCATGAAGATCAGCGGGATGTGGCGGGTGCGCTCGCTGCCGCGAATCAGTTCGGCCAGCTCGAAGCCGTTCATCTCGGGCATCTGCACGTCCAGCAGGGCCAGCGCCACGTCGGTGTGGCTCAGCAGCAGCTCCAGCGCTTCGTGGCCCGACTGGGCCTTGAGGATCTCCAGGCCATCGCGCTGCAGCAATGCCTCCAGGGCGATCAGGTTCTCCTGAACGTCGTCGACAAGCAGGCACTTGATGCGGTCGGTCTGTGGCATGGACGGGGCAGCGGCGGAAACGGTCAGGTGTGGATCAAGGGGCCAAGGTATCACAGCAGGCCCTCGCGGTGGAATTGGCCCAGCAGGGCGGCGATGCCGTCGGGCGCCAGCGCATGCGGAACGGGCGTGCGGGCGAGCGCCGCCAGGGGCATGGTGGGAACGGGTGCGCTGGCCGGGTCCTGCACCACCGCCAGTCCGCCGCTTGCGGCGATGGTGGCGATGCCGCGCGCCCCGTCCTCGTTGGCGCCCGACAGCAACACGCCCAGCAGGCGCTCTCCGAAATGGTCGGCCGCAGACTCGAACAGCACGTCGATGGCAGGGCGCGAGAAATGCACGAGGGGGTCCACCGAAAGCGCCAGGCGCGGACCCTCGTCCACCAGCAGGTGGTAGTCCGGCGGCGCAAAGTACACCGTGCCCGGCGCGAGCTGATCCTGGTCCTGCGCTTCCTGCATGGGCAGCGCACAGCGCTGGCGAAAGATGTCGGCCAGCAGGCTGGGCCGGTCGCGCGGCAGGTGCACCACCACCAGCACCGGCACGCGCAGGGGGGCAGGCAGCGTCGGCAGGATGCGCATCAGCGCGTCGATGGCGCCGGACGAGCCTCCCACCACCACGGCGTCGTAGCCACGGGGCGCGGGGTTGCCGGGGGGCGGGGTCGGCCGCATCACAGGCCCGCCTTCTTGCGGTAGATGCGGTCTTCCAGCACGAAGTCGTCAAACGCCTCCGAATGTGCCGAAAACCGCAGCGATTCCTTGGAGCCCAGGCCCAGGAACCCCCGGTGGCACAGCGACTCGCGGAACAGGCCCAGCGCGCGGTTCTGCAGGTCGCGCTCGAAGTAGATCAGCACGTTGCGGCAGGAGACGAAGTGCATTTCTGCAAACACGCTGTCCGTGGCCAGGCTGTGGTCCGAGAACACCATGTGGTCGCGCAGCGACTTGTCGAACACCACGCGCCCGTAGCGCGCGGTGTAGTAGTTCGACAGCGAGCCGCGTGCGCCCGACCGGCTGTGGTTCTCGGTGAAGGCCGCCACGCGCGCCACGTCGAACACGCCGGCCTCGGCGGCCCGCAGCGCGTGCGGGTTGATGTCGGTGGCATAGATCAGCGTGCGCTCCAGCAGCCCCTCTTCGTGCAGCAGGATGGCCAATGAATACACCTCCTCGCCCGCGCTGCAGCCGGCCACCCAGATCTTGAGCGACGGGTAGGTGCGCAACAGCGGCACGACCTCGTTGCGCAGCGACTGGAAGTAGCTGGGGTCGCGGAACATGTCGCTCACCTGCACCGTGAGGTATTCGAGCAGCGCGGGAAACACCGGCGGCTCGTGCAGCACCTTGTGCTGCAGCTGCGACAGCGTGGCGCAGTCAAAGTGCAGCAGGGCCGTGCCCAGCCGCCGCTTGAGCGACGCCTGCGCATAGCCGCGAAAGTCGTAGTGATAGCGGTGGAAGATCGCGTCGATCAGCAGGCGCTGCTCGATGTCGGCGGTGCGGGCGATGCGGTGGGGCATGGCGGCGTGAGGGACGGCGGCAGGTGCGCGCGGTGAGGGGCGGGTGGGTGGGCGGCTACTTGGGCATCCACACCCGCACCAGCGACAGCAGCTTTTCCACGTCCAGTGGTTTGGAGATGTAGTCGTTGGCCCCGGCGGCCAGGCACTTTTCCTGGTCGTCCTTCATGGCCTTGGCGGTGAGGGCGATGATGGGCAGGCGGCGCCACTCGGGCTGGCTGCGGATGGCGCGCATGGCGGTGTAGCCGTCCATCTCCGGCATCATGATGTCCATCAGCACCAGGTCGACCGGGTGGCCGTCAGGGTTGCTGGCGCGGGCCAGGGCGTCCAGCGCCTCGCGCCCGTTGCGCGCAATCTCCACGCGGATGCCCGTGGGTTCCAGGATGCTGGAGAGCGCGAACACGTTGCGCACGTCGTCCTCCACCACCAGCACCGTGCGACCTTCCAGCACCGACTCGCGGCTGCGTGCCACCTGCAGCATCTTGCGGTGCTCGGCCGATAGCTCGGATTCGACCTGGTGCAGGAACAGCGTGACCTCGTCGAGCAGGCGTTCGGGCGAGCGCGCGTCCTTCAGGATGATGGACTTGGAGAAGCGCCGCAGCTGCAGCTCTTCATCGCGCGACAGCGCCCGGCCGGTGTAAACGATGACCGGCGGGAACGAGACGCCGTCCTGGTCGGTCATCTGCTGCAGCAGCTGGTAGCCGCTGAAATCCGGCAGGTTCAGGTCCATCACCATGCAGTCGAAGGTGGCGCTGCGCAGATGCTCCAGGGCCTCACCGGCCGTCCCGGCGCAGACGATCTCCACATCGTCGCTGCTGAGCAGGTGGCGCACGCTCTCGCGCTGGCGCTCGTCGTCCTCCACCACCAGCACGCGGCGCAGGTTCTGCGTGAACTTGGCCTCCAGCCGCTGCAGCGCCTGCACCAGCTCGTCGCGCTTGACGGGCTTGAGCGCATAGCCCACCGCGCCGCGCCCGAGGGCCTCCTGCGAATAGTCGGCCCCCGACACCACGTGCACGGGGATGTGGCGCGTAGCGGGGTTGCGCTTGAGCTGGTCCAGCACCCCCAGCCCCGAGAAGTCGGGCAGGTTGATGTCCAGCACGATGGCGCTGGGCAGGCTGCGCAGGGCAAACGCCAGCCCATCGGCGGCGTTGTGGGCCACGTGGCATTCGAAGTCCATCTCGCGCGCCAGCTCGCACAGCACCTCTGCAAAGCGCTCGTCATCTTCGATGACGAGGATGCTGCGCGCACCCGCGCTCACGGGCAGCATGCCCACGCCGGCTTCCAGCACCGCGCGGGCCGACGCCTGCAGTGCCGCGTCGGCGGGCAGCGCCGGCACAGGGGTTGGCTGCGCAACGGCTCCTGCAGCGGCTGGCACGGGCGGGGCCACGGACGGGAGGGCCGGCTTGCGTGCGCCTGCCGCGCCCTCGGCGGTGTCGTCGCTGGCCGCTGAGGCCGGGGGGTCGATGCGCTCGGGCAGCACCAGGGTGAACACGCTGCCCTGGCCGGGCGTGCTGTCGACCGTGATCGATCCGCCCAGCAGCTGCGCCAGGTCGCGCGAAATCGACAGGCCCAGGCCGGTGCCGCCGTACTTGCGGTGCGTGCTGCCGTCCGCCTGACGGAAGGCCTCGAAGATCAGCTCCTGCTGGTGCTCCGGAATGCCGATGCCCGTGTCCTTCACGGCAAACGACAGCGTGCCGTCCGGGTTGCGCGACACATGCAGCGCCACCGATCCTTGCTCGGTGAACTTGAGCGCGTTCGACAGCAGGTTCTTGAGCACCTGGCCCAGTCGCAGCGGGTCGGTGACCATGCGGGGCGGAACGTCGGGCGCCACAGTGGCCGTGAGGGCCAGGCGCTTTTCCTGGGCCAGCGGGCGCAGCGGGTCGATCAGGCCCTGCAGGGCCTGGGCAATGTCCACCGGCTCCACCGACACGGTCGCCTGCCCGGCCTCGATCTTGGCCAGATCGAGAATGTCGTTGATGAGGGCCAGCAGGTCGTTGCCGGCGGCATAGATGGTCTCGGCGTACTTGACCTGGTCCGCGCTCAGGTTGCCGGGCTTGTTGTCGGACAGCAGCTTGGCCAGGATGAGCGTGGAGTTCAGCGGCGTGCGCAGCTCGTGGCTCATGTTGGCCAGGAACTCGCTCTTGTACTGGCTGGCCTGCTCCAGCTCGCGCGTCTTGTCGGTCATGGCGCTCTGGGCGCGCAGCAGCTGCTCGCGCTGGTATTCCAGCTGCTGGGTCTGCTCTTCCAGGTGGGCGTTGCTCTGCTCCAGCTCGGTCTGCGCCACTTCCATCTGCGCCTGCGATTCCTGCAGCACGCGGCTTTGCTGCTCCAGCTCCTCGTTGCTCACGCGCAGCTCTTCCTGCTGCGTCTGCAGCTCTTCGGCCTGGCGCTGGGTTTCTTCCAGCAGGCTCTGCAGGCGGTTGCGGTCGATGCCCGAGCGGATGGCCACCGCCAGCATCTCGGACGCACGCTCCATCAGCGTGCGTTCGGCCTCGCTGACCGGGCGGTTGAAGCCCAGCTCGATCACCGCATACACCTCGCGGTTTTCCATGGCGGGGGCCAGCAGCAGCTCCGCCGGGCTGGCCTGCCCGGTGCTGGAGGACACCGGCAAATAGCCTTGCGGCACCTCGCGCACGTGCATCAGCTGGCGCGAGCGCGCGGCCTGCCCCACCAGCCCTTCGCCGCTGAGCAGGGTGTTGGCCAGCCGCTCGCGGGGCAGGGCATAGCCGCCGATCAGGGTGAAGCTGCCATTGGCCTCGGCCACATAGCCCGCGCCCACCTGCGCCCTGAGGTAGGTGGCCAGGTAGTCGAGGGCCTGTTCGCCGAGTTCTTCGAGCCGGTGGTCTCCCTGCAGGCGCAGGCCCAGCCCCGTCAGGCCCGCCGACACCCACGACTGGCTGGCCTTGGCCCGGTATTCGCGCGCCGTGAGCGCCGCCGAGATGCAGATGAGCACCAGCAGCACCATCGAGCCCGTGGCCGAATAGGTGTTGGAATTGGCGGCTGCATCCACCCATTGCTGGCGGCGCAATTCCAGTTGCGCTTCCTGTTCCACGCGCAGTTTGTCCGCGAGGTCGCGCAGGCGGTCCATGATGTCCTTGCCCGTGCCGCTTTGCACCAGGGCCATGGCGCCCACCGCGTCCCCCTTCTTGCGCAGCGAGATCGTTTCGTTGAGTTCGCGCAGTTTCTGCAGGGACAAGTCGTCGAGCTGTGCCACCAGCTGCCGATGCACCGGATAGGCTGCGGTGCCCTTCTTGAGGTTGTCCATGTATTCGTGCAGCGACGCCACCGCCATGTCGTACGGCTGCAGGTACGTGGGCTCGCCGGTCAGCAGATACCCGCGCTGGCCGGTTTCGGCGTCCTTCATCGCCGAATGGAACAGGTTGAGCTGGCGCATGGCGAACGCGGTGCGGTCCATGGCCCGCACGGCGTCGGCGCGCGTCTCGGCAGACCGGAAGTTGACGATGGCGATGACCAGGGTGGCGAGGGCCGCCACCACGAAGCCGGCAATCACGGACCGGGGTACGGCAAAGCGGGTGGCGGCTTGGGGGCTGCTCGGGGATGCAGTCATGCGGTGCTGGTCCGTAAGGTCAAAAGAACGGGGACTGTACCGGGTTTGTTTCCTTTTGTACGTCAGCCAAAGCCGCGTCTTGCGGCGCGCGCCGGCTGCTACATTCGGTGCGCCCGCGCGCCTGCCGGGCGCGTTTTCTTTGTCCATCTGCCCGATTTCCCTGGCGCCCATGTCATCCACCCCGCCCCCCCCGCACGCACCGCGCTCATCGCAACCAGGCCGCCTTGCCCTGTACCTGGACCTGATCCGCTGGGACCGCCCCGCAGGCTGGCTGGTGTGCCTGTGGCCCACGCTGAGCGCGCTGTGGATCGCGGCCGAGGGCTTTCCGGGCTGGCACCTGCTCATCGTGTTCGTGCTGGGCACCATCCTGATGCGCAGCGCGGGCTGCTGCGTGAACGACGTGGCCGACCGCGACTTCGACAGGCACGTCAAGCGCACCGCGCAACGGCCCGTGACCACCGGCGCGGTGAGCGTGAAGGAGGCGCTGGGCCTGGGTGCGGTGCTGGCGCTGCTGGCCTTTGGCCTGGTGCTGACCACGAACAAGGCGGCCGTCCTGTGGTCGGTGCCCGCCGTGCTGGTGGCCATTGCCTACCCGTTCACCAAGCGCCTCATCGCCATGCCGCAGGCCGTGCTGGGCATCGCGTTCAACTTCGGCATCGTCATCGCCTTTGCCGCCGTGCAGGGCAGCGTGCCCGCCGTGGCCTGGTGGATGTGGCTGGGCAACCTGTTCTGGGTGCTGGCCTACGACACCGAATACGCCATGGTCGACCGCGACGACGACCTGAAGATCGGCATCAAGACCTCGGCCATCACGCTGGGGCGCTTCGATGTGGCGGGCATCGTGCTGTTCTATCTGCTTTTCCTGTCAATCTGGGCCCTGGCGCTTGCCCCGTATGCGCTGGGTGCTATCTTCCATATAGCAATCGCAGCCGCACTCGCGCAGGCCGTGTGGCACTTCACGCTGATCCGCACGCGCACCCGCGAGGGCTGCTTCAAGGCCTTTCGCATCAACCACTGGCTGGGCGCCACGGTGTTTGCGGGCATTGCGGGCAGCTATCTGCTGCGCGCAATGCTCTCAAATTAGTAGCTATCAGCGCTTGATGGATAAGCGCTGAAGGCCAAAAAGGCTTCAAGCGCCAAACTCGTTACCCAGTTCGAGCGCGCGCTGCTCGGCTGCGCGCATCGCGGCCTCGAAGGCGGCGGAGACGCCGCTGGCCTCCATGGACTGCAGCGCCGCATAGGTGGTGCCGCCCTTGGACGTGACGCGCTCGCGCAGCACGGCCGGCGGCTCGTCCGAGCGGCGGGCCAGCTCGGACGCGCCCACAAAGGTGCCCACGGCCAGCTGGTGTGCCTGCGCGGCCGTGAGGCCCATGGCGGCGCCCGCGCGCGTCATCGCTTCGAGAAAGTAAAAGACATAGGCCGGGCCCGAGCCCGACAGCGCCGTCACGGCATCGAGCTGCTTTTCAGTATCCACCCACAAAAAGTCGCCCGTACTCGCCAGGATGGTCTCGACCTGGGCGCGCTCCGCTGCGCTCACCGCCGGGCGGGCGTAGATGGCGCTCATGCCCTTGCCCACCAGGGCGGGCGTGTTGGGCATGGTGCGCACGATGCGCTCGCTGCCCAGCCACAGCGCGATGCTGTCCGAGCGGATGCCGGCGGCCACGCTCAGGTGCAGGGCGTCCGCCGTGTGGGCGTGGGCCTGTGCGGCGGCATCCTTGAAGGTCTGGGGCTTGACGGCCCACACCACGGTGCGGGCGCGCTGCAGCAGGGGCCCGGCCTCGGGCTGGGCCGTGATGCCGAAGTTCTTGAGCAGGGCTTCACGCGCCGTTTCCCAGGGCTCCACCACCTCGATCTGGTCGGCCGCAAGGCCCTGGCGGATGAGGCCGCCAATGATGGCGCTGGCCATGTTGCCGCCGCCGATGAAGGCGATGGGGGAAAGCAGGGATGCGGAGGTAGGCATGGGGCAGCGGCGAAAAGTCGTGAAAAGGGGTGAATGTTATTCGGTCAGGCGCCCGTTGGCGCGGTAGATGCCCAGGGACATGTGGCGGGAGGCCACGCGCGAGCCGGGCGCCAGGCGCAGTGCGAAATCGCCCAGGTCCAGCACCACGCCCCGGTCCAGCGCGCGGCGCACGCCAGCGGGGCTCGCGTCGTCGCCGGCGGCGCGCAGCGCGGCCACGGCAAAGCGCAGGTTCATGCAGCCTTCCATGCTCAGCAGCGACAGCTCTTGCCCGGCCTCGGCCATGGCGGCCTGGTATTCGCGTGCGGCGCGGCGCGTGCCGGTCCAGGGGCTGGGGTAGAGCACGGCCGTCAGGATGCCGGCCACCTGCTCCTTGAGCTGCCCGGTCAGCACCCGCCCGCCCACCACATTGAGCACCGCCACCCGGGCCGATGCCCCGGCGGCCTGGCGGTATTGCGCAATGAACGCGGGTGCGGCCGTGCCGGCGGCGATCAGCACCACGGCATGCGGTTCGGCCTGGCGCACCTGCGCAATGGCGGCCTCCATGCCGGCGGCGTCCTGCCCCAGGTTCACCACGGGCGTGGTCTGGCCGGGCTGCTGGAACGCCTTGAGCGCGCTGGCCAGACCCGCCTTGCCGAAGGCGTTGTCCTGCACCACCAGGGCGATGCGCGTCATGCCGATGGTGGGCAGCATGCGCGCGAAGCCCGCAAACTCGTCGCCATTGCTGGCCTTGGTGTGAACCACCCAGGGGCTCGCGCCCTCGGGCGTGCGCAGCACATCGGCGCCGCTGGAGGTGCCGATGGCAGGAATCTTCAGCTCGTCCAGCACCGGCTGCATGGCCAGCATGGGGCCGGTGCCCACCAGGTTCACGAAGGCCGCCACGCCCTGGCCCGCCAGCGTGCGCAGGTTGGCTGCGGCGCGCGGGGCGTCGTAGGCGTCGTCCAGATAGGCGATGCGCAGCGGCCGCCCGCGCACGCCGCCCGCCGCGTTGACCGGAGCCAGGCAGGCGTCGGCACCCTTGCGGTACTCCTCGCCGTATTCGGCAAACGGGCCGCTGAACGGCGCGGTGGTGCCCAGCGTGATGGCGGCCGCTGCGGGCTGGGCCTGGGCCCGGGCCGTGCCGGGCAGGGCGCACACCGTGAGGGCGAGGGCCAGGCCACTGGCGAGGCGGCGGGTGATGTGGCGTGCGACGTGGCGTGCGGCGTGGCGTGCAATGTGGCGGGTGGACGGAATCATGGTGCCGTGAGCCTTTCTTGCCGGGCCAGCGCAGCGGCCGGTGGCCGCAGCCCCGGTGCGCGGGCGGTTTCCTCATCGATCACGAAGCGGCGCACCGTGTGGGCCAGCGCCTGGGTCTGGCTGCGCAGCGCGGCGGCGGCGGTGCTGGCCTCGTCCACCAGCCGGGCGTTGTCGCGCGTGCCGCCTTCCATCTGCGCCACGGCCGCATGCACCTGGGCCACGCCCTCGCTCTGCGCGTGGCTGGCCTGGGCGATGGCGTCCACACTGCCCACCACTTCGCCCACGCGGCGCACCACCTCGCGCATGGTGTCGCCGGCCTGCGCGACCAGGCGGCTGCCGCCTTCCACGCGGGTGCTGGAGTCTTCGATCAGCGCCTTGATCTCCCGCGCCGCCTGGGCCGAGCGCTGGGCCAGGGTGCGCACCTCGGCGGCCACCACGGCAAAGCCCCGGCCCTGCTCGCCCGCGCGCGCGGCCTCCACCGCCGCGTTGAGCGCGAGGATGTTGGTCTGAAAAGCGATGCCATCGATGGTGCCGATGATCTCGGCCATGCGGCGCGAGGCGCCCTGGATGGAGCCCATGGTCTGCACCACCTGCGCCACCACGTCGCCGCAGTCGCGTGCCACGCCGCTGGCGGACTGGGCCTGGTCGCGCGCCTGGCGGGCGTGCTCGGCGTTGCTCTGCACCTGCTGCGCGATGGTGTGCATGGCCGCAGTGGCCTGCTCCAGTGCGCTGGCCTGGGCCCCGGTGCGCCCGGCGAGCTCGGCATTGCCCTGGGCGATGCGCGCCGCGCCGCTGGCAATGTCGTCCGAGCCCGAGCGTACATCGCGCACGATGCACGCGAGGCTGGTGTTCATGCTGCCGAGCGCGGCCAGCAGCTGGCTGGCCTCGCCGCTGCCCTGTGCATCGATGCGCTGCGTCAGGTCGCCGGCGGCCACGCCCTCGGCCACGCGCACCGCGCGTGCCAGCGGCCGGGCAATGGCGCGCGCCAGCAGCACGCCCAGCAGCAGCGCCAGCGCCACACCGGTGCCCACGGCGGCGATGGTGAGCCCGCGGATGCGCGCATAGTCGGCCTGCGACGCGGCGTGCAGCGCCTCGCCTGCGGCCTGCTGCTCGCGCATCAGCGCGTCCAGCGTGGCGCGCGCGGGCTGGTACAGCGGCACCAGGGTCTGGCCGTACAGCTCGGTGGCGCCGGGCAGGTTCACGGCGCGCAGCGCCTCCACCGTCGGCTGCACGCCCTCGGCGGTGAAGCGCCGGTATTCCTGCGCAAAGCGCACCGCCAGGGCGCGCTCCTCGTCGCCCAGCGCCCCCTGCTCATAGGCCTGCCACGCCCCTCGGCCCGCTGCGAGCAGCGTGGCGAGCGCGGCCAGGTCGCGGTCGATGTCGCTGGGGTCCGCAAGGGCCGAGACCACGCCGTAGCGGCCCATGTCCAGCGCGTGCGTGACCTGGGCGAGCTGCTGCATGGGCACCATGCGTCCGGCCACCAGCGCCTGCAGCGCGGCATTGCTGCCTTGCAGCGCATGCAGGCCGAACGCGCCCGCGGCAACGAGCAGCAGGCCCAGCACGCCGACGAGCGCGAGCAACTGGGTCCGGATGGGAAAGCGTGCAAGCAGCATCAAAGCTCCTGGATCGCGGTGAGGAAGAAAACGGGCCCCGGCGGGGTCACGGCGCGGTGCGCGCCCCAGGCATCTGCGTGGGGTGTGGGTTCATCGGCCGCCCAGGTAGAGCTCGCGCACCTGGTCGTCCTGCAGCAGCTCGTGCGCGCGGCCGGTCAGGGCCACCGCGCCCATCGAGAGCACGTAGGCCCGGTCGGATATGCGCAGCGCCTCCATGGCGTTCTGCTCCACCATCAGAACCGTCACGCGCTCCTGGTCGCGCACGCGCACGATGGCGTCGAACACCTCGTGCAGCACCTTGGGCGACAGGCCCGCCGAGGGTTCGTCCAGCAGCAGGATGCCCGGCCGGGGCATCAGCGCGCGCGCCAGGGCCAGGATCTGCCGCTCGCCGCCCGACATGGAAGCCGCGCGCGCGTCAAACTTTGTGCCCAGAATGGGGTAGAGCGTGCACAGCTCTTCCATGCGCCGGGCGCAGTCGGCCTTGGCCATGGCGTGGCCGCCCACCTGCAGGTTCTCGCGGATGGTGAGCGCGCTGAACACGTTCTCGGTCTGCGGCACAAAGCCCAGGCCCGTGTGGCGGATCTTGCGGTGCACGGGAACCTGCGACACGTCCTGCCCGCGCAGCGCAACCCGCCCGCTGCGCGGCAGCAGAAAGCCCGCAATGGTTTTGAGCAGCGTGCTCTTGCCGCAGCCGTTGGGGCCCAGCAGGGTGACGATCTCGGACTCCTGCACATGCAGCGTCATGCCGCGCAGGATGTCGATCTCGGCCGTGTACCCGGCCACCACGTTGTCGATGTCGATCATGGCGAAGCCGTCTCCAGAGGTTTGGCGCCTGCCGAGCCCAGGTAGGCCTGCAGCACGCGTTCGTTGCTCGCCAGCTCGTCGGGGCGGCAGCTGGCCACGATGTGGCCGCGGTCCAGCACCACGCAGCGGGTGCACACGTCGCGGATGAAGTGCATGTCGTGTTCCACGATCACCAGCGTCATGCCCTGCGCGTTCAGGCGCTGCAGGGCGGCCACGATGTCGCGGCGCAGGTTGGGGTGCACCCCGGCCGTGGGCTCGTCCAGCAGCAGCATGCGGGGCTCGGCCATCAGCGCGCAGACGATGCCCAAAAGCTTCTTCTGCCCGCCCGAGAGGGCCGACGCGGGCAGGTCGCGCACGGGGGTGAGCAGCAACTCGCCCAGCAGGTGGGCGGCCTTGTCGCGCGCGGCCTTTTCGGTGGCCCGGGCGCCGGCCGTGCCCAGCAGCGTGCCCCACACGCCGTGGTGCGCGGTGGCGGCGGCCATGGCCACCTCCATCACCGACATCTTGGTGGGCATGGACGGCAGCTGGAAGGTGCGCGCCATGCCGGTCTGCACGATGCGGTGCGCGGGCAGGCGGTCGATGCGCTGGCCGCTGAAATGCACGCTGCCCGCGTCGGCGGCCGTGAAGCCGGTGATGACGTTCAGCAGCGTGCTCTTGCCCGAGCCGTTGGGGCCGAGCAGGCCCACAATTTCGCCTGCGGCGATCTGCAGGCTCACGTCTTCGAGCACGCGGTTGCCGCCAAAGGCCTTGGCGGCCGAGCGGACGTCGAGGAATGCGGGGGTGAGTGTCATGGGATCTTCCGCAGCTTTTCGGGAACAAGGCCCTGGCTGCGCCACAGCAGGCAGGCCAGGAGGATGGCGCCGATCAGGCCCAGGCGCAGCGCGCCGGCCAGGTCGGAGCTGAAGTGGAAATAGTCCTTGGCGAAGGGCACGAGCGCATAGGCCGCCTGCACCAGCACCACGCCCACCAGCACGCCGGCCGTGTTGCCCAGGCCGCCGATCATCACCATGGTCCACAGCAGAAAGGTTTCGGAGGCGACCATGTAGTCCGGCCCCGCAAAGCTCATGTAGTGCGCATACAGCGAGCCGCCCAGGGCCGTCACGGCCGCACCGGCCATGATGGCGTGCGACTTGAGCTGGCGCAGGTCGTAGCCCATGCACACGGCCAGCTGGGGCTCTTCGCGCATCAGGCGCAGGGCGCGGCCGAAGCGGCCGTTGGCCAGCCGCCGCGCCAGCAGCGCGAACACCGCCAGCACCGCCAGCACCACGGCCAGAAAGGCCAGCGCGCTGAAGGGCCTCTCCAGCCCGTCGAACAGCGAGGGCAGGCCCGCGATGCCGTTGGCGCCGCCGGTCAGCCAGTCCTCGTTGGTGGCGATGGTGCGCAGGATCTCGGCAATGGCCAGGGTGGCGATGCCCCAGTAGTCGGAGCCCAGCTGGCGCCCCAGGCGGGCAATGCCCGCGCCCAGCAGCATGGCGGCCAGCACGCCGCAGGCCGCCCCGGCGGCGGGCGACCAGCCGGCCTGGATGGCGATGCCCGTGCCGTAGGCGCCGATGCCCGCAAACGCGATGTGCCCGAAATTGAGCAGCCCCGAAACGCCGGCCTGCAGGTTCAGGCCCAGCGCCATGAGGCCGTAGATGCCGGCAATGGTGAGAGTGGCAACCAAGAAATCAAACACGGCGCACCTCCCGGTCGAACAGGCCGTAGGGCTTGAACAGCAGCGCCAGCAGCAGGATGAGGAACGAGCCCGCGCTGATGTACGACACCGGCAGGAAGGCGATGGGCTGGCCCAGCAGGGGGCCGAAGTTGAGGTTGGTGACCAGCGTCTCGGTCAGCGCGATCAACAGCGCGCCCAGCACCGCGCCCAGCGGGTTGCCCAGCCCGCCCAGGATGGCGGCGGCAAACACCGGCAGCAGCAGGTCGTGCCCCAGGTTGATGTGCGCGCCGGTCGACAGCGCCAGCACGCTGCCGCCCAGCCCGGCAATCGCGCCGCTGGCGAAGTTGACCAGGCGCGTGATGCCTTCGGCGTTCAGGCCCGAGGCGGCGGCCAGCGCCGGGTTGGTGGACAGGGCCCGCATGGCGCGCCCCGTGCGGGTGAAGAACAAGAGCAGCGTGAACAGCACCAGCAGCACCGCCGTGGTGGCCATGGCGGCCACCTGCGTGTGCGACAGGCGCACGCCGCCCACCAGCAGCGGCTCGGTGATGGGCAGGTTGAACATGCGCGGGAACGAGCCCGCAAAGCCCTGCGCACAGGCCACCACCAGCATGGCCACGGCCAGCGAGCCGATCATGGTGATGGCCGGGCCCGCGCGCAGCAGGCGTCGAAACACCAGCAGGTGCAGCACCAAGGTGAGCAGGCCGGTGAGCAGGCAGGCGATGAGGATAGCCAGGGGCAGCGGCAGGCCCAGGGTGAAGAAGGCGTAGGTGGCGTAGGCCCCCAGCATGGCGTACTGCACATGCGCGATGTTGGGAAACTTGACCAGGCCGTAGACGGTGCTCAGGCCCAGCGCAATGAGCGCGAGGTCCGAGGCACGCAACAGCGTGTCAAAGAGCAGTTGGAGCATGGCAGGAGACGTTTGCTATTGAATGAGTAGCTGTTTGCGCTTGTCAGATAAGCGCTGAAGGCCGATTTGGCTGGAAACTGGCGCGGCCCAGGCCAGGGCCGCCGAGCCAGGGCCGCCCCGCAGCGAGGGCTGCGTCCCCCCTTTCATGGCAAAGCCGAGGAAAGGGGGAAGGCGGCGAAGGCGAGTCAGTGGGATGTCACCGAGGAACAACCTTCCCGTCGAACTTCAGCTTGGCGTAGGGCGGGTCGATGCGCTGGCGGTCGGCATCGAAGGCGATGGGGCCGGTCACGCCCACATAGCCGCCCTTGCCGATCTCCTTGAGCGCGGCCTGCACGGCGGCGGTGTCGGTGGACTTGGCCTTGTTCATGGCGGCGGCGGTCATCATCACGGCGTCATAGGCGTAGCCGGTGTACGAGGTCTTCATGCCCTCCTTGTGGCGGGCGGCGAACGCGTCGGCATAGGCCTTGCCGGCCGCGCCGTAGACGCTGCCCACCTCCATGCCCAGCTGGCCCTTGGCGATCTCGGCCGGGGTGTCGGACAGGCTCATCGAGATCAGGATCGCGTAGAACGGCTTGGCGCGCAGGCCCAGCTCCATGGCCTCGCGGTTGATCACGGCCGACTCCTGGCCGTAGGCGGTGTAGATGTAGGCGTCGGGGTTGCTGCGCGACATCTGCTGCAACTCGCGGCGGTAGGTGGACTGGCCGGCGGTGTAGAGCACCTCGGTCACGATCTTGCCGCCGAGCTTTTCAAACTCCTGCTTGAAGCCATGCACCACGCCCTGGCCGTAGGCGTTGTTGGGCGCAATCATGGCCACGCTGCGGTAGCCGAGGTCCCACACGTCCTTGGACGAGAACTGGTTGCCCTTGTCTTCCAGCCCGATCAGGTTGAACGAGGTGGCGCCCAGGTCCTTGATCTTGATGCTGGTGCTGGCGATGTTGATGTGGGCCACGCCCTCCTTCACCAGGTATTGCGCCATGGGCAGGGTGATGCCCGAGGAATATTCGCCGATCACCACCGGCACCTTGTCCACGCTCACCAGCTTGCGCGCGGCGTTCAAGGCGGTGGTGGCGTTGCCGCCCGAGTCTTCCACGATGACGTTGAACTTCTTGCCCAGCACGCCGCCGTCGGCATTGACCTTGTCCACCGCCAGGGCCACGGCGCGGCGCACGTCCTCGCCCACGGTGGCGTTGGCGCCGGTGAGCGACAGCACGGCGCCCATGTTGATCGTTTCCTGCGCAAAGGCAGGCAGCGTGGCGGTGGCGCCCAGTGCCAGGGCGGCAGCGGACAAATGGCGGCGGGTCAGAAGCATGGCAACTCCAGGGTTGAGGACAAAAAAAGGAACAACACAGCGCCCGGAGGCGCCAGGGTTTGTACGGAGGCTTCTTCCGCAGACACCGAATTTGTATCCGAGTATTGCAGAATTGGATCCAAGTTTATGCAATTGGATCCAATATGGCAATGCCGGTAGTCCAATGCACCCGAAAAATTGGTGCTGCGCGGATTTCCCGAGCCCTGGAGATCAGGGTTAACCCGTGGCGCCGTTCTGATCCAATACCTTTCCCATGAGAGCCCGTTCTCCTTCGTCCCCCTCGGCCACGCAGGCCCTGCACCAGACCATCCGCGAGGTTTTGCGCAACGAAATCCTGAGCGGCAAGCTCCAGGCCGGCCACCAGCTGCGCCAGGACGCGCTGGCCGAGCGGTTCAGCGCCAGCCGCATTCCCGTGCGCGAGGCGCTGCGGCAGCTGGAGTCCGAGGGGCTGGTGGTGCACCACCTCAACCGGGGTGCGGTGGTGGCGGGCATGAACGTGCAGCAGCTGTGCGAGCTGCTCGACATCCGCGTGGCGCTGGAATGCCATGCCGCGCGGCTGGCCGTGCCCAACATGGTGGAGCGCGACTTCGAGGCGATGGACCGCATCCTGACCGCGTACGCGGCGTCCGACGCGGTGGGCGAGTGGGCCGAATACAACCGGCAGTTCCACCTGGCGCTGTCAGCGCCCGCCAACAACGGGCGGCTGCGCCGGCTGATCGAGGAGTACTGCCTGAACACCGACCGCTACACCCACGTGGCCATGTCCGAAGCCACCGGCCGCGACAAGCCCATGGAAGAGCACTACGCCCTGCTGGCCGCGTGCCGCGCGCGCGATGTGGATCGGGTGGTGCGGCTGCTGGAGGAGCACATCAACCACACCCGCAAGGAGCTGCTGGCCACGGCCCGCAGCCAGCAGGCGCAGGCCGACCTGCCTGTGGTCGAACTAAGCTGAGCCTGCTACCAGCTGGTTTCAAGCAAAATCGGGCTGCAGCGCTTGATTTATAAGCGCTTTATGCTATGAAAAATGTAGCTTCCTGACTTTTGGTTCAGGTGTTCACGGTGCTGCGTACCACCCCGCGCTACATGAAGCGGGCGCGGCCCAGGCCAGGGCAGCCAAGCAAGGGCCGCCCCGCAGCGAGGGCTGCGTCCCCCTGCCCGCAGCGCGAGCGTTGCGAGAGCGGGGGGAAGCCGCGAAGCGGCTCAGGGGGGTGTTCACTTCAACCCAGCGTCGGGCGCCGTGGCCTGGCGCACGGCGTGTTCCCAGCGGGCCATCTGCGCCTGGGCGCGGTCGCGGCTCAGCGTGGGCAGAAAGCGCCGCTCGGCCAGCCAGAGTTCCGACAGGTCGGCCGTGCTGCCGTAGACGCCGCACGACAGCCCCGCCAGGTAGGCCGCGCCCAGGGCCGTGGTTTCGACCACGGCCGGGCGCACCACGGGGATGCCGAGCAGGTCGGCCTGGAACTGCATGAGCAGGTCGTTCACGCAGGCGCCGCCGTCCACGCGCAGTTCGCTCACCGGCGCGCCGCCGGCCGCCACGGCGTCGCGGCCCATTGCCTGCAGCAGGGCGGCGCTCTGGAAGGCAATGCTCTCCAGCGCCGCGCGGGCGATGTGGGCGATGGTGCTGCCGCGCGTGAGGCCGGTGATGGTGCCGCGCGCCTCGGGCTTCCAGTAGGGCGCGCCCAGGCCGGTGAAGGCGGGCACCATCATCACGCCGCCCGAATCCGGCACGCTTTCGGCCAGCGACTGCACCTCGCTGCTGGTGTTGATGGCGCGCAGGCCGTCGCGCAGCCACTGCACCACGGCGCCGCCCACAAACACCGAGCCTTCCATGGCGAACTCGGGGGTCGCCGAGGCCTGCGCCGCGCTGGTGGTCAGCAGGCCGTTCTTGCTGGTCTGGAAGGTTTGGCCGGTGTGCATCAGCATGAAGCAGCCCGTGCCATAAGTGTTCTTGGCCATACCGGCCGTGAAGCAGGCCTGGCCGAACAGGGCGCTCTGCTGGTCGCCCGCGACGCCGCCCACGGGAATGGCCTGGCCCAGCAGCTCGGGCGCGATGTCGCAGAAATGGCTGCTGGACGGCTGCACCTGCGGCATCAGCGATCGGGGAACGCGCAGCAGCGCCAGCAGCTCATCGTCCCACTGGTTGGTGTGCACGTTGAACAGCATGGTGCGGGCGGCGTTGCTCACGTCCGTCACGTGCACCTGGCCGTGGGTGAGCTGCCACATCAGCCAGCTGTCCACGGTGCCAAAGGCCAGCTCGCCGCGCTCTGCCGCGTCGCGCGCGCCGGGCACGTTGTCGAGCAGCCACTGCAGCTTGGTGCCCGAGAAGTACGCGTCGATCAGCAGCCCGGTCTTGGCCTGGATGGTGGGGCCGTGGCCCTGCTCGCGCAGCCGGGCGCAGGCGGGCTCGGCGCGGCGGTCCTGCCAGACGATGGCGTGGTGCACGGGTTGGCCGGTCTTGCGGTTCCACAGCACGGTGGTTTCGCGCTGGTTGGTGATGCCCACGGCGCGCACGCTGCTGGCGGTGATGCCGGCCTTGTGCAGCGCCTCGCGCGCGGTGGCCAGCTGGGTGCGCCAGATCTCCATCGGGTCGTGCTCCACCCAGCCGGGTTGGGGGTAGATCTGCGGCAGCTCGCGCTGGGCCAGGGCCACGATGTGGCCGCGTTCGTCGAACACGATGCTGCGGGAACTGGAGGTGCCTTGGTCGAGTGCGAGCAGGTAGGTCATGGGGACAAAGGATAGGGGAAGCTACTGGGCCACGGTGCAGAGGACGCCCGCGTCCTGCAGCAGTGCGGGAAAGGGCTCGGGCGGCGGCGCATCCGTGAACAGGCGGCCGATCTGGCCCAGCGTCGCCAATTGCACCATTGCCGGGCGGTTGAACTTGCTGTGGTCGGCGGCCAGCCACACCTCGCGCGACTGCGCGATGATGGTTTGCGCCACCTTCACCTCGCGGTAGTCGAAGTCGCGCAGCGAGCCGTCGGGCTCGATGCCGGAGATGCCGATGAGCGCGATGTCCACCCGGAACTGGCGGATGAAGTCCACCGCCGCCTCGCCCACGATGCCGCGGTCGCGCGCGCGCACCACGCCCCCGGCCACGATCACCTCGCACTCGGGGTTGCTGCAGAGGATGGCGGCCACGTTCAGGTTGTTGGTGATCACGCGCAGGCCCCGGTGGTGCAGCAGCGCCTTGGCAATGGCCTCGGTGGTGGTGCCGATGTTCAGGATCAGCGAACAGTCGTTGGGCACCTGCTGCGCCACGGCGCGCGCAATGCGCGCCTTGCCTTCGGCGTTCAGGATCTCGCGCTGGGTGTGGGCCAGGTTCTCGACGGTGGAGCTGGGCACGCGCACGCCGCCATGAAAGCGGGTGAGCAGACCCGATTCGGCCAGCCGCTGCACGTCGCGGCGCACCGTCTGCAGGGTCACGCCCAGCGTGTCGGCCAGTTGTTCCACCGTGGCGGACTTGCGCGCACGCACCTCCTCCAGCAGCAGCAGTTGTCGGGGATTCGTATTCACGCGTATTAATTCTTTGGGGGTGGCAACTACTTTAATTCGAACAAAAAGGAACTGACTAAGGGTAAACGGCAATTCAAAACGATCACAAAAATACAAAAATGATCGCAATCGAAAAACGAGAGGGCTGAATGCGAACGCGGCACGAAGGAGTCCGCGCAGACCGTTCGGCAGGCATTTTCCAGACTTCAATTCGCCCGGGGGGCGACACAGAAAGGTTGCGTGATGCAGCTGGCACTGGACAGCATCAGCAAAAAGGTGGGGGCGCAGACCTGGCTCTACGACATGAGCCTGTCGCTGCACAGCGGCGCCGTCACGGTGCTGCTGGGCGCGACCCAGGCGGGCAAGACCAGCCTCATGCGCATCATGGCGGGGCTGGATGTGCCTACGGCCGGTGCCGTGATGGTGGACGGCGTGGATGTGACCGGCATGCCCGTGCGCGAACGCAACGTGGCCATGGTGTACCAGCAGTTCATCAACTACCCATCGATGAAGGTGGCGGCCAACATCGCCTCGCCGCTGAAGCTGCGCGGCGAGAAGAACATCGACGCCCAGGTGCGCGAGATCGCGTCCCGCCTGCACATCGACATGTTCCTCGACCGCTACCCGGCCGAACTGTCGGGCGGGCAGCAGCAGCGCGTGGCGCTGGCGCGTGCGCTGGCCAAGGGCGCCCCGCTGATGCTGCTGGATGAGCCCCTGGTGAACCTCGACTACAAGCTGCGCGAAGAATTGCGCGAAGAACTGACGCAGCTGTTTTCCACCGGCCAGTCCACCGTGGTGTATGCCACCACCGAGCCGGGCGAGGCGCTGCTGCTGGGCGGCTACACGGCGGTGCTGCACGAAGGGCGGCTGCTGCAGTACGGCCCCACGGCCGAGGTGTTCCACGTACCCAATTCGCTGCACGTGGCGCGCGCCTTCAGCGACCCGCCGATGAATCTGGTGGCCGCCACGGTCGTGCCCGGCGGGGTGCAACTGCCCGGCGGCGCGGTGCTCTCTATGGCGCTGCCGCAGCACACGCCAGCGGGCGGCGTCACGCTGGGCATCCGCGCCAGCGCGCTGCGCGAGCAGGCGCGCGAGGGCGATGTGAGCGTGAGCGGGCGGGTGGAGCTGGCCGAGATCTCGGGCTCCGACACCTTCGTGCACGTGGCCTCGCCCTGGGGCGAGCTGGTGGCGCAGCTCACCGGCGTGCATTACTTTGAACTGGGCGCACCGCTGGCGCTGCACCTCGACCCGGAGCAGGCCTACGTGTTTGGCGCCGACGACCGGCTGGTGCGGGCGCCCGAGCGCCCCCTGGCTGCACAAGGAGGCCGCTGAGATGGCACGCATCAGTCTGGATCTCGCGCATTCGTACAAGCGGGAGCCGCAGCAGGACAGCGACTACGCCCTGCTGCCGCTGAAGATGGAGTTCGAGGACGGCGGCGCCTACGCGCTGCTGGGCCCCTCGGGCTGCGGCAAGACCACCATGCTCAACATCATGTCGGGCCTGCTCGTGCCTTCGCACGGCAAGGTGCTGTTTGACGGGCGCGACGTGACGCACGCGAGCCCGCAGGACCGCAACATCGCCCAGGTGTTCCAGTTTCCGGTGATCTACGACACCATGACCGTGGCCGAGAACCTGGCGTTTCCGCTCAAGAACCGCAAGGTGCCCGAGGCGCAGATCAAGGAGCGCGTGGGCGCCATCGCCGAGATGCTGGAGATGAGCCACCAGCTGAACATGCGCGCCGCCGGCCTGTCGGCCGACCAGAAGCAGAAGATCTCGCTGGGCCGGGGCCTGGTGCGCTCGGACGTGGCGGCCGTGCTGTTCGACGAACCGCTCACGGTGATCGACCCGCACCTGAAGTGGCAGCTGCGGCGCAAGCTCAAGCAGATTCACCACGAGCTCAAACTCACGCTGATCTATGTGACCCATGACCAGGTCGAGGCGCTGACCTTTGCCGACCAGGTGGTGGTGATGGCGCGCGGCAAGGCTGTGCAGGTCGGCTCCGCCGATGCGCTGTTCGAGCGGCCGCAGCACACCTTCGTGGGGCATTTCATCGGCTCGCCGGGCATGAATTTTCTGCCTGCGCAGTCGCAGGGTGGCAGGCTGGAGGTGGCCGGTCACGCCCTGGCCAGCCCCCTGGGCCAGACCCTGCCCGACGGCGCGCTCAAGGTCGGCATCCGGCCCGAATACCTGGCGCTGGCCGAGCCGCAGCAGGCCGGGGCGCTGCCGGCCACCGTGGTGCAGGTGCAGGACATCGGCACCTATCTGATGCTGACCGCCAAGGTGGGCGAGCATCTGATCAAGGCGCGCTTCGCCCCCGAAACCCGGCTGCCGTCGGCGGGCGATACGGCGTGGCTGCAGGTGCTGGACACCCACACCTGCTTCTACCAGAACGAACAGCTGCTGACGCTGCCTGCGGAGGTCGCCCCATGAGCGCTACGACCAAACCCGTGAACCAGAAGGCCTGGTTCCTGATCCTGCCCGTGATCCTGTGCGTGGCCTTCTCGGCCATCCTGCCGCTGATGACGGTGGTGAACTATTCGGTGCAGGACATCATCAGCCCCGAGCGCCGCGTGTTCGTGGGCACCGAGTGGTTTGCCGCCGTGATGCGCGACGAAGAGCTGCATTCGGCGCTGTGGCGCCAGCTCACGTTCTCGCTGGCGGTGCTGGCGGTGGAGATTCCGCTGGGCATCCTGCTCGCGCTGGCCATGCCTGCGCAGGGCTGGAAGTCGTCGGCCGTGCTGGTGGTGGTGGCGCTGTCGCTGCTGATTCCATGGAACGTGGTGGGCACCATCTGGCAGATCTACGGCCGCGCCGACATCGGCCTGATGGGCCGTGTGCTGCAGGAGCTGGGCATCGACTACAGCTACACCGGCGACGCCACGCAGGCGTGGCTCACGGTGCTGCTGATGGACGTGTGGCACTGGACGCCGCTGGTGGCGCTGCTGGCGTTTGCCGGGCTGCGCTCCATCCCTGACGCCTACTACCAGGCGGCGCGCATCGACGGCGCGAGCAAGTTCGCGGTGTTCCGCTACATCCAGCTGCCCAAGATGCGCGGTGTGCTGATGATTGCGGTGCTGCTGCGCTTCATGGACAGCTTCATGATCTACACCGAGCCCTTCGTGCTGACGGGCGGCGGGCCGGGCAATGCCACCACCTTCCTGAGCCAGTACCTCACGCAGAAGGCCGTGGGCCAGTTCGACCTGGGGCCCGCCGCAGCGTTCTCGCTGATCTATTTCTTCATCATCCTGCTGCTGTGCTTCATCCTCTACAACTGGATGCAGCGCGTGGGCACCGCCGAGAAGGAGGGTGGCCATGAATAAGCCCCGCTTCCAGAAACGCACGCTGTTCCTCATTGCGTACCTGATCTTTGCCGTGTTGCCCATCTACTGGATGGTCAACATGAGCTTTAAGACCAACGACGAGATCCTGTCGAGCTTCTCGCTGTGGCCGCAGGACTTCACCTGGGACAACTACAAGACCATCTTCACCGATGCGTCGTGGTACTCGGGGTACATCAACAGCCTGATCTATGTGGCCATCAACACGGTGATCTCGCTCACCGTGGCGCTGCCGGCGGCCTATGCGTTCAGCCGCTACCAGTTCCTGGGCGACAAGCACGTGTTCTTCTGGCTGCTGACCAACCGCATGACGCCGCCGGCCGTGTTTTTGCTGCCGTTCTTCCAGCTCTACACCACCGTGGGGCTGATGGACACGCACATCGCCGTGGCGCTGGCGCACCTCTTGTTCAACGTGCCGCTGGCGGTGTGGATTCTGGAAGGCTTCATGAGCGGCATCCCGCGCGAGATCGACGAGACGGCGTACATCGACGGCTATAGCTTCCCGCGCTTCTTCGTGACCATCTTCCTGCCGCTCATCAAGGCCGGCGTGGGCGTGGCGGCGTTCTTCTGCTTCATGTTCAGCTGGGTCGAATTGCTGCTGGCCCGCACGCTGACCAGCGTGAACGCCAAGCCCATCGTGGCCACGATGACGCGCACCGTGAGTGCGAGCGGCATGGACTGGGCCACGCTGGCGGCGGCCGGCGTGCTCACCATCGTGCCCGGCGCCATCGTGATCTGGTTTGTGCGGCACTACATCGCGAAGGGCTTCGCGATGGGCAGAGTGTGATGCACCCCCTGAGTCGCCTTCGGCGCCTTCCCCCTCCAGGGGGACGACACCCTCGCTGCGGGGCGGCCCTTGCTGGGTGTCTCGCGCCTGGCCAGTTTTCTGCGTTTTCGGCACATCAGGCCGAGATGTCTACGGAAAGGAATGTGTCAAATGTTTAACTGGATGGCCTGGACAGTGCCGGTGGCCGTGTTCTTTGTGTGCATCGTGCTGATGCTCATCGGCATGACAGTGTGGGAGATCAAGTCGCCCACCACGCTGCGCAAGGGCTTTCTGCCCCTGGAGACCACGCGCGGCGACCGGCTTTTCATCGGCCTGCTGTCGGCGGCCTATGTGAACCTGATCTTTGTGGGCATCAGCGGCAAGCTGGCCCAGTGGCTCAGCCTGGAGTCGGAGCCGACGATCTGGATCAGCTTTGTGCTGTCGATGGCGCTGCTGGCGTTGATCCTGCGCAAAGGCTGATTCAGACAGAGACTAATGCTATGAAAAACATAGCTGAAAGCCTATGCTGGATAAGCGGTTAAGGCAAAAAATTATCCATATCGGCGGCCCTTGAGGCCGGGGAGCGCCACCCACGCGCCGCCACGCACCCGTTCGCAGGATTTTCCAGCGCCAGCCCTATTTCCCCCGGGGCCGGTGTCGTTCCACCCAAGGGGGTTCCATCTGAGGAGACAGCAATGAAGATGCAGTTCAAGGCGATCGCTTTCGCCGCCGCGGCCCTTGCAATGGGGCAGGCTGCCTGGGCCGGCGAGGCCGAGGCCAAGAAGTGGATCGACAGTGAGTTCCAGCCCTCCACGCTCAGCAAAGACCAGCAGATGGCCGAGATGAAGTGGTTCATCGACGCGGCCAAGAAGCTGCAGGCCAAGGGCGTGAAGGAGATCTCGGTGGTGTCCGAAACCATCACCACGCACGAATACGAGTCCAAGACCCTGGCCAAGGCGTTCGAGGAGATCACCGGCATCAAGGTGAAGCACGACCTGATCCAGGAAGGCGACGTGGTCGAGAAGCTGCAGACGTCCATGCAGTCGGGCAAGTCCATCTATGACGGCTGGATCTCGGACTCGGACCTGATCGGCACGCACTACCGCTACGGCAAGATCCTGAACCTGACCGACTACATGACGGGCAACGGCAAGGAGTGGACCAACCCCGGCATCGACATCAAGGACTACATCGGCACCAAGTTCACGACAGCGCCCGACGGCAAGCTGTACCAGCTGCCCGACCAGCAGTTCGCCAACCTGTACTGGTTCCGTGCCGACCTGTTCGAGCGCAAGGACATCAAGGACAAGTTCAAGGCCAAATACGGCTATGACCTGGGCGTGCCGCTGAACTGGAGCGCCTACGAGGACATCGCCGAGTTCTTCACGAATGACGTGAAGCAGATCGACGGCAAGCCGATTTACGGCCACATGGACTACGGCAAGAAGGACCCGTCGCTGGGTTGGCGCTTCACCGATGCCTGGCTGTCCATGGCCGGCACGGCCGACATCGGCGCGCCCAATGGCCTGCCGATCGACGAATGGGGCATCCGCGTGGCCGACGACAAGTGCACGCCGGTGGGCGCCAGCGTGGCCCGTGGCGGCGCGACCAACTCGCCTGCCGCCGTCTACGCGCTCACCAAGTACGTGGACTGGATGAAGAAGTACGCGCCCAAGGAAGCCACGGGCATGACCTTCGGCGAAGCCGGCCCCGTGCCTGCCCAGGGCCAGATCGCGCAGCAGATCTTCTGGTACACCGCCTTCACCGCCGACATGACCAAGCCCGGCCTGCCCGTGGTGAACGCCGATGGCACGCCCAAGTGGCGCATGGCCCCTGGCCCCAACGGTCCCTACTGGAAGCAGGGCATGCAAAACGGCTACCAGGACGTGGGCAGCTGGACCTTCTTCAAGGACCACGACGCCAACAAGACCGCAGCCGCCTGGCTGTACGCCCAGTTCGTGACGGCCAAGACCACCTCGCTCAAGAAGACCCTGGTGGGCCTGACGCCGATCCGCGAAAGCGACATCCAGTCCAAGGCCATGACGGACGCCGCGCCCAAGCTCGGCGGCCTGGTCGAGTTCTACCGCAGCCCCGCCCGCGTGGCCTGGTCGCCCACCGGCACCAACGTGCCCGACTACCCCAAGCTGGCCCAGCTGTGGTGGAAGAACGTGGCCCAGGCCGTGACGGGTGAAAAGACGCCCCAGGGTGCGATGGACACGCTCGCCGACGAAATGGACCAGGTGATGGCCCGCCTGGAGCGCGCCGGCATGGCCCACTGCGCGCCCAAGCTCAACCCCAAGAGCGATCCCAACAAGTGGCTGAGCGACAAGCAGGCCCCCTGGAAGAAGCTGGCCAATGAAAAGCCGAAGGGTGAAACCATCGACTACAACAAGCTGCTGCAGGCCTGGAAGGACGGCAAGGTCCGCTAAGCACCTCTTGGCGAACCCGACTGTCTTTGTGTGACGGTACGTCTGGCAGCCCGGGCCCACAAGGTTCCTGGCTGCCTTTTTCGCTCCATACCGCCCCGCAGCCTTGGGCTTCGGGGCATGGATCACATCCCGGAGAAGTCAAGAATTTAAGGGTAAACCCTTAAATTGCTGCTCCGCCCATGGACAATTCCCCCATGACCCCTGCTATTGCTCCCCTCCCGACCCGGCGCGCCGACCTGCTGGCCCGCCTCGCGCAGCCCCACACCTATGACCTTGCCGTGATCGGCGGGGGGGCGACGGGGCTGGGGGTGGCTCTGGATGCGGCCGCGCGCGGCTTCAGCGTGGTTCTGGTGGATTCCCACGACTTTGCCAAGGGCACTTCCTCGCGGGCCACCAAGCTCGTGCATGGCGGCGTCCGCTACCTGGCCCAGGGCAACATCGCCCTGGTGCGCGAGGCTTTGCACGAGCGCACCACCCTGCTGAACAACGCGCCCCATCTGGCGCAACCCCTGCCCTTTGTCATGCCGTCGTACCACGTGTGGGAAACCCCGTTCTACGGCATCGGCCTCAAGATGTACGACGCGCTGGCCGGCAAGGCGGGCCTCGGGGCCACCGAGTTTCTGGGCCGCGCCCGCACCCTGCAATGCCTGCCCACCGCCCGTACCGAAGGGCTCAAGGGCGGCGTCAAATACTGGGACGGCCAGTTCGACGACGCACGCCTGGCCCTGGCCCTGGCACGCACCGCCGCCGTCCGGGGCGCCCTGCTGGTCAACTACTGCCCGGCGCGCGCACTCATCCATGAAGCGGGCAAGGTGGTCGGCCTGGTGTGCGAGGACGAAGCCACCGGCCAGCAGTTCCAGGTGCGCGCCCGTGCCGTGGTGAACGCGACCGGCGTGTGGGTGGACACCCTGCGCCAGATGGACGGCGAGGCCATCGGCCGGCCCGTGAAGCCCATCGTGGCCCCGAGCCAGGGCGTGCACATCGTGGTGGACCGCGAGTTCCTGCCGTCCGACCACGCGCTGATGGTGCCCAAGACCGCCGACGGGCGCGTGCTGTTTGCGGTGCCATGGCTGGGCAAGCTCATCCTTGGCACCACCGACAGCCCCCGCCAGGACATCGTGCGCGAACCGGCGCCCTTTGCCGAAGAGGTGCGCTTCATCCTCGGAGAATCCGCCCGCTACCTGACCCGCGCCCCCCAGGTGGAAGACATCCGCAGCATCTGGGTGGGCCTGCGCCCCCTGGTCAAGCCGCAGGACGACGATGGCGACAACACCAAGAAGATCAGCCGCGAGCACACGGTGCTGGCGAGCAAGAGCGGCCTCGTCACCGTGACGGGCGGCAAATGGACCACCTACCGCGCGATGGCGGAAGATGTGTTGCAAAAATGCTTCAGCGCCGGGTTGCTGGCGCAGAAGCCGGCGGGCGTCACCAATGCCCTGCGCCTGGCGGGCGCGCCCGAGGGCGCGGTGCAGCACCGCATCAGCGACGCGCCAGGGCTGCACTCCTATGGCAGCGAGGCTGCGGTGGTCGGCGCGCTGCCCGGGGCGGATGTGCACCTGGGCGGCGGCCTCACGGAGGCCATGGTGCGCTTTGCCGCGCGCCATGAATACGCGCGCACGGTGGAAGATGTGCTGGCCCGGCGCTCGCGCCTGCTGTTTCTCGATGCGCGCGAAGCGATCTCCATCGCGCCCAGGGTGGCCGCCATCCTGGCCGAGGAAGCCGGGTGCGACCCCCAGCTGGACGCATTCCTGGCTCTGGCTCAGCAGTACCTGCACGTACCGGCATGAGTGCGTGCAAGCCGGGCACACGAGACACTTGACCTCGCAAAAGCTTTTTGCAATAATCGAGGGCTTCGCGTTTCAAGCGTGAAGTTTCTGCCCAGCGGGAAGTGCTGCAAATGGTTTGCAGCGCGGACGACGGGCCCAAGACTGACTGGCTGATCTGCAGCCCTTGAGAGGTTCTCTGGGGCTGTTGTCTTCTGGTGCAAGTTGGGAATATTGAAATGATCCAGACAGAATCTCGGTTAGAGGTTGCCGACAACACCGGCGCCAAGTCCGTCCTTTGCATCAAGGTGCTGGGTGGCTCGAAGCGTCGCTATGCAAGCGTTGGCGACATCATCAAGGTGAGCATCAAGGAAGCTGCTCCACGTGGCCGCGTCAAAAAAGGCGAGGTTTACAGCGCAGTGGTCGTTCGCACCGCGAAGGGTATTCGCCGCGGCGACGGTTCGCTCGTCAAATTCGATGGCAACGCAGCCGTGTTGCTGAATGCAAAGTTGGAGCCCATCGGCACCCGCATCTTTGGACCCGTGACGCGTGAACTGCGTACCGAGAAGTTCATGAAGATCGTGTCCCTGGCTCCTGAAGTTCTCTAAGGACGCGCCATGAACAAGATTCGCAAGGGCGACGAAGTCATCGTGCTGACCGGCCGTGACAAGGGCAAGCGTGGCACGGTGTCGCTGCGCAAGGATGACTCCCACCTCGTCATCGACGGCATCAACCTGGTCAAGAAGCACGCCAAGCCAAACCCCATGAAGGGCACGACCGGCGGCATCATCGAAAAGGCCATGCCGATTCACCAGTCCAACGTGGCCATCTTCAATGCCGCGACCGGCAAGGCTGATCGCGTGGGCATCAAGGTGCAGGCTGACGGCACGCGCGTTCGCGTGTTCAAGTCCAGCGGCGCTGAAATCAAGGCGGCCTAAGGGGTAAACATGGCACGACTCCAAGAAATTTACCGCGACAAGATCGCTCCCGAACTGACCAAGCAGTTCGGCTACACCTCGCCCATGCAGGTCCCTCGTCTGACCAAGATCACGCTGAACATGGGCGTGAGCGAGGCAGTCTCGGACAAGAAGGTGATGGACAACGCCGTGGCCGACCTGACCAAGATCGCTGGTCAGAAGCCCGTGGTGACCAAGGCCAAAAAGGCTATCGCCGGTTTCAAGATCCGCGAAGGCCAGGCCATCGGTTGCATGGTCACGCTGCGCGGCGTGCAGATGTATGAGTTCCTGGACCGTTTCGTGACCGTGGCTCTGCCCCGCGTCCGTGACTTCCGTGGTATCTCCGGCCGCGCTTTCGACGGCCGCGGCAACTACAACATCGGCGTCAAAGAGCAGATCATCTTCCCTGAAATTGAGTACGACAAGGTCGACGCACTGCGCGGTCTCAATATCAGCATCACCACGACGGCCAAGTCCGATGAAGAA
This sequence comes from Paracidovorax sp. MALMAid1276, assembly GCF_049198005.1. Lineage (NCBI taxonomy): Bacteria > Pseudomonadati > Pseudomonadota > Betaproteobacteria > Burkholderiales > Comamonadaceae > Paracidovorax > Paracidovorax sp. MALMAid1276. The sequence goes on from NZ_JBMIRS010000256.1 coordinate 53,456, forward strand.
GCCAAGGCGCTTCTCGCCGGTTTCCGTTTCCCCTTCAAGAACTGAGGCAGGGTATGGCTAAAGTAGCTTTGATCCAGCGCGAACTGAAGCGCGAAAAACTGGCCGCCAAGTACGCCGCCAAGTACGCGGAACTGAAGGCAATCGCCGGTGATGCCAAGCGCAGCGACGAAGAGCGCGACGCAGCCCGCCTGGGCCTGCAGAAGCTCCCGCGCAATGCAAACCCCACGCGTCAGCGCAACCGTTGCGAAATCACCGGTCGTCCACGCGGCACCTTCCGTCAATTCGGTCTGGCCCGCGCCAAGATCCGTGAACTGGCTTTTGCAGGCGACATCCCCGGTGTCACCAAGGCCAGCTGGTAAGCAGGCAGGAGAGATTAAACATGAGCATGAGTGATCCCATCGCTGACTTGCTGACCCGCATCCGTAACGCACAGATGGTCTCCAAGGCCACGGTGCTGGTGCCTTCTTCCAAGGTGAAGGTTGCCATCGCACAGGTGCTGAAGGACGAAGGCTATATCGACGGCTTCCAGGTCAAGACCGAAGCCGGCAAGTCCGAACTCGAAATCGCCCTGAAGTATTACGCAGGCCGCCCCGTGATTGAGCGCATCGAGCGCGTCAGCCGCCCTGGCCTGCGTGTGTACAAGGGCCACGATTCCATCCCCCAGGTCATGAATGGTCTGGGTGTGGCCATCGTCACGACCCCCAAGGGCGTGATGACCGACCGCAAGGCGCGCGCAACCGGTGTCGGTGGCGAAGTGCTGTGCTACGTGGCCTGACCGCGGCATTGAGGAGAAACTGAAATGTCCCGAGTAGGAAAAATGCCCGTGACCATCCCCGCAGGTGTGGATGTGTCCGTCAAGAGCGACCAGATCTCCGTCAAGGGTTCTGGTGGCACGCTGTCGCTCGCCCAGAACGCGCTGGTGAAGGTCTCCAGCAACGACGGCAAGCTGAACTTCGAGCCCGCGAACGACTCCCGTGAAGCCAATGCCATGAGCGGCACGATCCGCCAGCTGGTGAACAACATGGTAGTTGGAGTGAGCAAGGGCTTCGAGAAGAAGCTGAGCCTGGTCGGCGTGGGCTACAAGGCCGCCGCATCCGGCGCCAAGCTCAACCTGGCTGTCGGTTATTCGCACCCGGTCAACATCGAAATGCCCGCCGGCATCACGGTGGCCACCCCCACGCCCACGGAAGTGGTGATCAAGGGTGCCGACCGTCAGCGCGTCGGTCAGATTGCTGCCGAGATCCGTGCTGTTCGTCCCCCCGAGCCTTACAAGGGCAAGGGCATCCGTTATGCGGACGAAAAGATCACGATCAAAGAGACCAAGAAGAAATAAGGAGCTGCAACATGTTGACCAAGAAAGAGCAGCGTCTTCGTCGTTCGCGCCAGACCCGTATCCGCATTGCACAGCAAGGCGTGGCCCGTCTGACCGTGAACCGCACGAACCTCCATATCTACGCCAGCGTGATTTCCGGCGACGGCAGCAAGGTGCTTGCAAGCGCATCCACCGCAGAAGCCGACGTGCGCAAGTCCCTCGGCGGCTCGGGCAAGGGTGGCAATGCCGCTGCAGCCCAGATCATCGGCAAGCGCATCGCTGAAAAGGCGAAGGCTGCCGGCGTCGAGAAGGTTGCATTCGATCGCGCAGGTTTCGCCTACCACGGTCGCGTCAAGGCCCTGGCCGACGCAGCTCGTGAAGCCGGCCTGCAGTTCTAATCGGAGCGGAATACAAAATGGCTAAATTTCAACCCAAAGTGCAAGACGAAGGTCGTGACGACGGTCTGCGCGAAAAAATGATCGCGGTCAACCGCGTGACCAAAGTCGTGAAGGGTGGCCGTATTCTCGGTTTCGCCGCACTGACGGTGGTTGGCGACGGTGATGGCCGCGTGGGCATGGGCAAGGGCAAGTCCAAGGAAGTGCCCGCCGCCGTGCAAAAGGCAATGGAAGAAGCGCGTCGCAACATGGTCAAGGTGTCGCTCAAGAACGGCACCATTCACCACAATGTGACCGGTCACCACGGTGCTGCCGTCGTGATGATGGCTCCCGCTCCCAAGGGTACCGGCATCATTGCCGGCGGCCCGATGCGCGCCGTCTTTGAAGTGCTGGGCGTGACCGATATCGTGGCCAAGAGCCATGGTTCGTCCAACCCCTACAACATGGTCCGCGCCACGTTCGACGCGCTGGTGAATTCCACCACGCCCGCACAAGTGGCAGCCAAGCGCGGCAAAACGGTCGAAGACATCTTCGCCTGATTGGAGCTGTTATGACTACGCAACAAACCGTCAAGATTCAATTGGTGCGCAGCCCCATTGGCACCAAGGAATCGCACCGCGCCACCGTCCGTGGCCTGGGCCTGCGCAAGCTCAACAGCGTGAGCGAGCTGAAGGACACGCCCGAAGTGCGCGGCATGATTAACAAGATCAGCTACCTGGTCAAAATCGTCTGAGAGATAGATCATGGAACTCAATAGCATCAAGCCCGCCGACGGCGCCAAGCATGCCAAGCGCCGCGTAGGCCGTGGTATCGGCTCCGGCCTGGGCAAGACCGCTGGCCGTGGTCACAAGGGTCAGAAGTCGCGCTCCGGTGGCTACCACAAGGTCGGCTTTGAAGGCGGTCAAATGCCTCTGCAACGCCGTCTGCCCAAGCGTGGCTTCAAGTCGCACCTGCTCAAGTTCAACGCTGAAGTGACGCTGACTGCGCTCGAGCAGCTTGGCCTGGCCGAAGTCGACGTGCTGGCTCTGAAGCAAGCGGGTGTCGTGGGCGAACTGGCCAAGGTGGTCAAGGTCATCAAGAGCGGTGCGCTCACCAAGGCTGTCAAGCTGAGCGGCATCGGTGCCACGGCTGGCGCCAAGGCTGCCATCGAGGCTGCCGGCGGCAGCGTCGCCTGAGTGTGACTCCGAAGGAAGGCATCTGTGGCTACTAGCGCGGCTCAAATCGCAAAGACCGGCAAGTTTGGCGACCTGCGTCGCCGACTGGTTTTTCTGTTGCTTGCGCTGGTCGTGTACCGCATCGGAGCTCACATTCCGGTGCCCGGGATCGATCCAGCCCAGCTTCAGCAGCTGTTCAGTGGCCAGCAAGGCGGCATCCTGAACCTGTTCAACATGTTCTCGGGTGGAGCGCTGTCGCGCTTCACGGTGTTTGCTCTGGGGATCATGCCGTACATCTCGGCGTCGATCATCATGCAGCTGATGACCTACGTGGTGCCCACGTTCGAACAGTTGAAAAAGGAAGGCGAAGCCGGTCGCAGGAAGATCACGCAGTACACCCGCTACGGTACGCTGGGCCTGGCACTGTTCCAGTCGCTGGGCATTGCTGTGGCGCTGGAGAGCTCTGCGGGTCTGGTGCTGAGCCCGGGCTTTGGTTTTCGGATGACGGCTGTGGTCAGCCTGACGGCCGGAACGATGTTTCTGATGTGGCTCGGCGAGCAGATCACCGAACGCGGTCTGGGCAATGGCATCTCGATCCTGATCTTCGCCGGCATTGCCGCGGGGCTGCCAAGCTCCATCGGTGGCCTGCTGGAGCTGGTTCGCACCGGTGCGATGAGCATCCTGGCAGCCATCTTCATCGTGCTGGTGGTGGGTCTGGTGACTTACTTCGTGGTCTTTGTAGAGCGTGGCCAGCGCAAGATCCTGGTGAACTATGCGCGCCGTCAGGTCGGCAACAAGGTGTATGGCGGGCAATCGTCGCACCTGCCGCTCAAGCTGAACATGGCGGGTGTGATTCCTCCGATCTTCGCTTCGTCGATCATTCTGCTGCCGGCCACGGTGGTGAACTGGTTCAGTGCCGGTGAATCGATGCGCTGGCTGAAGGACATCTCTGGTGCGCTGACTCCTGGTCAGCCCATTTATGTGATGTTCTACGCCGCAGCGATCATCTTCTTCTGTTTCTTTTACACGGCGTTGGTGTTCAACAGCCGTGAAACGGCAGACAACCTGAAGAAGAGCGGTGCGTTCATTCCCGGGATTCGTCCTGGTGACCAGACGGCACGGTACATCGACAAGATTCTGGTTCGATTGACCTTGGCAGGTGCTGTGTACATCACCTTCGTCTGCCTGCTGCCCGAGTTCCTCATCCTGAAGTACAACGTTCCGTTTTACTTTGGTGGAACGTCTCTGCTGATCATTGTGGTGGTGACCATGGATTTCATGGCACAGGTCCAGAACTACATGATGTCGCAGCAGTACGAGTCCCTGCTCAAGAAAGCCAATTTCAAGGGCAGTGCGGGCGGGTGACAAAACGGAAGGGCATGCGCTTCGGCAACATGCTCTGCAAGGCTGGATATCGTTAGTTGGCGCCCCACGGTGTAGCGGGCACAAATTGTGTTCCGTGCAAGTCAGCCGGGACGGATGGAAAAGTTTTAGGAGAATGCAATGAGAGTTTCGGCTTCGGTCAAAAAAATCTGCCGCAACTGCAAGATCATCCGCCGCAAGGGTGTGGTGCGCGTGATCTGCACGGACCTGCGTCACAAGCAGCGCCAAGGTTGATTGGAAAGTATTAGAGGACGCATATGGCACGTATCGCTGGCATTAACATTCCGCCGCACAAGCACGCGGAAATCGGTTTGACCGCCATCTTTGGCATCGGTCGCACACGCGCTCGCAAGATCTGCGAAGCCACGGGTATCGCTTATTCCAAGAAGATCAAGGATCTGACGGACGGCGACCTGGAAAAAATTCGCGAGCAAATCGAGCAGTTCACTATCGAAGGTGACCTGCGCCGCGAAACCACGATGAACATCAAGCGCTTGATGGACATCGGCTGCTACCGTGGATTCCGCCATCGCCGCGGCCTGCCAATGCGTGGTCAGCGCACGCGTACCAATGCCCGCACTCGCAAGGGTCCGCGCAAGGGTGCCGCAGCACTGAAGAAATAAAGAGATTGAAAGATCAACATGGCTAAGTCTCCTGCAAACAACGCAGCGCAGCGCGTGCGCAAGAAGGTTCGGAAGAACGTTTCGGACGGCATCGCTCACGTGCACGCTTCGTTCAACAACACCATCATCACGATCACCGATCGCCAGGGCAACGCCCTGTCGTGGGCATCGTCGGGTGGTCAGGGTTTCAAGGGCTCGCGCAAGTCCACCCCCTTTGCTGCCCAGGTGGCATCTGAAGTGGCCGGCCGCGCAGCCATCGACCAAGGCATTAAGAACCTGGACGTCGAGATCAAGGGCCCCGGCCCTGGCCGCGAGTCTTCGGTGCGTGCCCTTGGCGCACTGGGTATCCGCATCACGTCCATCGCTGACGTGACTCCGGTGCCCCACAACGGCTGCCGCCCTCAAAAGCGTCGTCGTATCTAATTTTCTCTAAGCCCACCGCCGCCTGTGAACGCACCAGCGCCTCAGGCGGCTCCCGCAATGGTTTGCGGTAGATGACACAAAGGAAGCTCAAGTGGCACGTTACCTCGGCCCCAAGGCCAAACTCTCCCGCCGTGAAGGCACCGACCTGTTCCTGAAGAGCGCACGCCGCTCGATCGCTGACAAGTCCAAGTTCGATTCCAAGCCCGGTCAGCACGGTCGCACCTCCGGTGCTCGCACCTCCGACTACGGCCTGCAACTGCGCGAAAAGCAAAAAGTCAAGCGCATGTACGGCGTGCTGGAGAAGCAGTTCCGCCGCTACTTCGAAGCCGCAGATGGCAAAAAGGGCAACACCGGCGCGAACCTGCTGTTCCTGCTGGAGTCCCGCCTGGACAACGTGGTGTACCGCATGGGTTTCGGCTCTACCCGTGCTGAAGCTCGCCAGCTGGTGTCCCACAAGGCCATCACCGTGAACGGCAAGTCCGTGAACATCGCCTCGTACCTGGTCAAGGCCGGTGATGTGGTGGCTGTGCGCGAAAAGTCCAAGAAGCAGGCTCGCGTGGTCGAAGCGCTGCAGCTGGCAGCCCAAGTGGGCATGCCTGCCTGGGTGGAAGTGAATGCCGACAAGGCGGAAGGCATCTTCAAGAAGGTGCCGGACCGTGATGAGTTCGGTGCAGACATCAACGAATCGCTGATCGTTGAGTTGTACTCGCGCTAATCGCCGGTACTGAGTATTTCGAGAAAACCGTCCCTGAACCGCGAGGCATCGCGGTTTAGGCGCTTCACCAGCCTTACCGGTGTAACGAGCTGGGGGTATTGAGAGGAAGTCTGAATGCAAACCAATTTGCTGAAACCCAAGGCGATCAATGTCGAGCAGCTTGGCCACAACCGTGCCAAGGTCGCGCTGGAGCCGTTCGAGCGTGGCTATGGCCACACGCTGGGCAACGCCATTCGGCGCGTCCTGCTCTCGTCCATGGTGGGTTACGCAGCGACGGAAGTCACCATTGCCGGTGTTCTTCACGAGTACTCGTCCATCGATGGCGTGCAGGAAGATGTGGTCAACATCCTCCTGAACCTCAAGGGCGTTGTCTTCAAGCTCCACAACCGCGATGAAGTCACGTTGAGCCTGCGCAAGGACGGTGAGGGTGTGGTCACCGCCCGTGATATCCAGACCCCGCACGATGTCGAGATCGTGAATCCCGATCACGTGATCGCCACGCTGTCGGCGGGTGGCAAGCTGGACATGCAGATCAAGGTCGAAAAGGGTCGTGGCTACGTGCCTGGCAACATGCGCCGCTATGCCGACGAATCGACCAAGTCGATCGGCCGCATCGTGCTGGACGCATCGTTCTCTCCCGTCAAGCGCGTGAGCTACACCGTGGAGAGCGCCCGTGTGGAGCAGCGCACCGACCTCGACAAACTGGTGGTCGAGATCGAGACCAACGGCGCCATCACGGCTGAAGACGCCGTGCGTGCGTCGGCCAAGATCCTGGTGGAACAGCTCGCGGTGTTTGCGCAGCTGGAAGGCGGCGAGCTCGCAGCCTTCGACGCGCCTGCCGGTCCTCGTGGCAACGCCACGTTCGACCCGATCCTGCTGCGCCCGGTGGACGAGCTGGAATTGACCGTCCGTTCCGCCAACTGCCTGAAGGCCGAGAACATCTACTACATCGGCGATCTGATTCAGCGCACCGAGAACGAACTGCTCAAGACCCCGAACCTGGGCCGCAAGTCGCTCAACGAAATCAAGGAAGTCCTGGCCTCGCGAGGTCTCACGCTGGGCATGAAGCTCGAGAACTGGCCACCAGCTGGCCTGGACAAGCGCTAAGCTGCCGCCTTATAATCGTAGGCTTCCCCCATTCATGGGGCGCCCGGTTTCCAAGTCCCCCGCAAGGGGGACTTTTCGTTCTCAACGGCATGACGCCGAAGAGAACAGTGCCTCGGGAAGTACCTGACACGGCTACCCGATTTAATTACATAGACAGTAGAAGGAAAGCACCATGCGCCACGGACACGGCCTCCGCAAACTCAATCGCACCAGCTCGCACCGCCTCGCGATGCTGCAGAACATGATGAACTCGCTCATCGAGCACGAGGCCATCAAGACCACTGTTCCCAAGGCAAAGGAACTGCGCCGCGTGATCGAGCCCATGATCACCCTCGCCAAGGAAGACTCCGTTGCCAACCGCCGCCTGGCGTTCAACCGACTGCGCGACCGCGACAGCGTGACCAAGCTGTTCAATGACCTGGGCCCCCGTTTCAAGGTCCGTCCCGGTGGTTACACCCGCATTCTGAAGATGGGTTTCCGCGTGGGCGACAATGCACCCATGGCCCTGGTCGAGTTGGTCGATCGTGCTGCAGAAACCGAAAATAATTCGGCAGCAGCAGAATAATAGGGTATAATTTATTTCTTACCGCGCGATGGAGCAGTCTGGTAGCTCGTTGGGCTCATAACCCAAAGGTCGGAGGTTCAAATCCTTCTCGCGCAACCAAAATACAGCAGCTGACGTTGTTCAGCTCGTTCAAAACGCCCACGAAAGTGGGCGTTTTTGTTTGTGCGCCCGATTCACGTCGGGGCAAAAGGCACGGCAAGGTTGCGCTCCGCTCACGCCAAGGGGCGCAGTGTTTGTTGCCCGGTCGCAAACAGATCTGCCTTGGCGGCTTTGGTGATGGCGACCACGCAGGGGTGCGTGATGCGGCGCTCTACCGAGATGGCAAAAAACTCTTCCACCAGTTCGGTGGATCGACCGATCACTTCCACGCCGAACTGCAGGGTGGTCTCGTCGTCGAGCACCGAGGGAGAGGTAAACACGCCGCGGCCTTCCCGTCCGAATGCATTCATCAGGGCGCTGTCATCAAACTCGCCGACGACGCGTGGCTGCAACTGGTGTTTGTTGAGCCAATGGTCCAGCTGCTGGCGCACTGAAGACATGGGCCCCTGGATGAGCATGGGCGCGCCCTGCAGGCAGGCAGGAAAGTCCCCCTTCAACTGAGACCTGAGCGACGGTGCGCAGAGAAAGCTCATGCCGCTTGTTCCCAGAGGATGGTTGAAGGCCTTGACGCCAATTTTCTTGGAGACGGGTTCGTCGGCGAGCACCAGGTCCAGCTTGTGCAGGCTCAGCTGCGCGATCAGTTCGGGGAACTTGCCCTCCTGGCAGGTCATGTGCACCTGCCGGGGCATTCCCAGTGCGGGTTCCAGCAGATGGTAGGCCACGGACTTCGCAATCGAGTCTGCCACGCCAACGCGAAACTCGAGCGGCTTTTCCTGCCCACGTGAAAGGCGTACTGCGCTTTCGAGGTCGTTGCCCAGGGCGAAGATCTGCTCTGCGTATCCCAGCGCCACACGGCCCTCACTGGTCAGCTCCAATCCCCTGCCGCGCTTGCGAAAGAGGTCGTGGCCCAGCCACGATTCCAGCTGCTTGATCTGGCCCGAAAGGGTTTGGGGTGTCGTGTGCAGCTGTTCGGCCGCACGCACCACGCCGCCGGCCTTGGCCACGGTCCAGAAGTAGCGCAGATGCTTGAAGTTCATGGTGGGAACATATCGAAAAAGTCGAAATATTTGCGGCGATAAAACGAATATACGCGAAGTATCAAACAGCCTACATTCAAGCCTTGGCCCCAGTCCATGCCGGTTTCAGGCAGGTGGCTGGACTTGTTCAGTCTTCACGAGGAGTAGCAACGATGCGAATCACGACAAGAGGGCAACTGGCCGTGTCTGCCATGACCGACCTCGCACTGCGCCAGAAAATGCGGCCTGTGGCGCTTTCCACCATCAGCGCGCGGCAGGGGACGTCGCTGTCTTACCTGGAGCAGCTGTTCAGCGCACTGCGCCGTGCCGGCCTGGTGGAAAGCACCCGGGGGCCGGGCGGCGGCTACACGCTGGCGCGGCGTGCCGACGATGTCTCGGTGGCCGAGATCATCCTGGCCGTGGAAAACCTCAAGGGCGACGAACTGAGCGGCACGGAATCGACCCAGGCGGCCCAGGTGAAGTCCATGACGGGCGAGCTGTGGACCACGTTCAACACGCGGGTCATGGACTATTTGCAGTCCGTCAGCCTGCAGGATCTGGTGGCGCAGCAACTGGCCAAGGGCCTGCCGCAGGACGCGCCGCCCGCCCCCGCGGCTAAGCCCCGTCTTGCGCCGAAGCCCCGGCCGTTGATGGCCAGGGCCGGCGTGCCCAACTCGGTGTTCGCGCTCGGGTCCATCCCGCTGCTGCAGCGGCGCTGAGCGGCGGGCTGGCCGGCGGGCACCGCTCCCCGGTGCGCTGAACGGCTACTAAGCCGCGTACACCGCCTCCAGCGAGCGGAAGCCCTTGATTTCGATGGGGTTGCCGCTCGGGTCGTGGAAGAACATCGTCCACTGCTCCCCGGGCTCGCCTTCAAAGCGCACCTGCGGAGCCAGCACGAACTCGGTGCCGGCGGCCTTGAGCCGCTGTGCCAGGGCATGCCACTGCGGCAGTTCCAGGATGGCGCCAAAGTGCGGCATGGGCACCAGGTGGTCACCGACGTGCCCCGTGCGGGCGCTGGCAAAGGGCGTGCCCAGGTGCAGCGAGATCTGGTGGCCGAAAAAATCGAAATCGACCCAGGTGTCGGTGCTGCGGCCTTCCTGACAACCGAGCACTCCGCCGTAAAAGCGGCGCGCGGCGTCAAGGTCGGTGACATGGAAGGCGAGGTGAAAGAGGCTCTGCATGCTGCGGAGGATAGCAGTCGGCGCGAAAAACCTGCGCGCCAGAAACGCCTGCAGCGGGAAGTTTCGATGGGCCGGCATCGCGCGGAACCGCCGCGTGCCAGGGGGCGAATTCGCAGCTCCCGGGCCCGCAGCCCCGGGCGTGCCCCCGCACCGCTGCAGCGTCAGACCATCTGGCGCGGCCTCAGCGCTTGGGCGGGCGGGCGAGCATCTCGGCCGTGTTGGTCTTGCGGTCGGCGTTCACACGTTGCACGTGGGGGCGCTCGCCCATGCGGGCGAGGTAGTCGCGCACGGGCAGGTCGGCCAGGTAGTCGCGCCCATAGATGATCTTGGTGGCGGAGCTGACCAGCGGCAGGTGCACGATGGCCGCGCAATCGGCCAGCGTGAAGCTGTCGCCGCCCACGTAGGGGCTGAAGCTGGCCAGCTGGGCGAAGGCTGCAATGTTCTTCTCCAATTGCATGCCCACCTTCTCGCGTGCGGCTTCGCTCACCGTGCCGCCAAAAAAGGCCTGGGGGTACAGGTTGCGCGCCACCAGCTCCAGGTGCAGTTCCAGGAAGGTGATGAGCTCGCGCACCTTGGCGGCACTGTAGGGGTCGGCGGGGATCAGCGGGTGCTCCGGATGTGCGGCCTCGATGTAGTCGGCCATCACCGCCGATTCGCACAGCGGGCCGTGCGGAGTGCGCAGATAGGGCACCTTGCCCAGCGGGCTGGCGCTGCGGTCGGTTTCGCCCACCCAGGCCAGTTCTTCGGTGAAGGGCAGGCCCTTTTCAAGCAAAGCGAGCTTGACCTTGTTGTAGTAATTGCTGGCCGAAAAGCCGCAGAGTGTGAGCATGGCAAAGTCTCCGTGGTGATGGTGATGGTGATGGTGATGCAGCAGGCATCGTAGGTGCCATGTTCGGCGCAGTCCGTCGCGCACATGACCCCCGCCCGGGGGGGCGCCCGGCGGCGGCGCCTACAATCACGCTCCCATGCTGCCTGTCCTGCAAACCCTACGCACCCTGCGCTGGCTCGCCCGCGCGGTGCTGGCGTGGTTTGTGATCTCCCTGGGTGTGGCCGTGGCGTCGCCGCTGGTCAACCCGCAGGCCATGGAGCTGATCTGCTCGGGCTCCGGCGCGATCAAGCTGCTGGTCAAGACCGACGACGGCGCGCAGGAAATGCCCAGCCACACGCTGGACTGCCCCTTGTGCGCGCATGTGGGCGCACCGCCCCCCACCTCGCAGGCACGCCTTGCGGTGGTCCCCCCCCTGGCGCACGCCCTGCGCCCCATCCCCGCCGCGCACATTGCTGCGCGCACGGCCGCGCCGCTGCCGCCTCGCGGGCCGCCCTTCTCCTCCTGATTGCTGCGTTTTTGATAGCTGTTAGCGCTTGATGAATAAGCGCTGGCGGCCAATTTTGCTTGATTTTCAGGAGTTCCATCCATGCGCAAAAGCCGCATGGCGCTGGCCGTGGCCAGCGCCTTTCCCTGGGTGATTGGCACAGCCGCGCCCGCTTGGGGCCAGCTGGCCGACGTCAGCCGCCAGGGCCCGGTCAAGGAGCTGGGCGTCGTCACCATTTCCGGCGGCCAGCCCACCTCGCTGCCCACGCAGATTCCCACCACCATCGAGGGCGTGACGCGCGAGCAGATCGAGCACGCGATCAACGCCACCGACAGCGAAGACGCCCTTAAATACCTGCCCAGCCTGCTGGTGCGCAAGCGCTACATCGGCGACTACAACCACGCCGTGCTGTCCACCCGCGCCTCGGGCACGGGCAACCCGGCGCGGTCCATGGTGTTTGCCGACGGCATCTTGCTCAGCAACTACCTGGGCAACGGCCCCACCAACGCGCCGCGCTGGATGCTGGTCACGCCCGAGGAGATCGAGCGGGTGGACGTGCTCTACGGGCCCTTCTCGGCCGCCTATGGGGGTAACTCGGTGGGTGCGGTGGTGGACTATGTCACGCGCATGCCCACACAGTTCGAGGCCCACGGCAAGGTCAGCTATCAGCACCAGCCGTTTGACCTGTACGGCACCAGCGCCAATTACGCGGGCAAGCAGGTCAGCGCCTCGGTGGGCCATCGTGACGGTGACTGGTCGTGGTTCGTCAACTTTCAGAAGACCGACAGCGAAGGCCAGCCGCAGACCTTCCCCACACGCTTGGTCTCGGCGGGCACTGTGGGCGGTTCAGGCACGCCGGTCACGGGCGCCGTGCCGGGCATCAACCGCAGCAACCAGCCGTGGTATCTGCTCGGCACCGCGACGCAGTACCACACGCTGCAAGACCACATCAAGGCCAAGCTGGCCTATGACATCTCGCCCACCGTGCGCGCGGCATACACCTTCGGCTGGTGGCGCAACGAATCCGAAGGGCGGCCCGCCAGCTACCTGCGCGACGCCAACGGCAACGCGGTGTATGCGGGCACGGTGAACATCAACGGCCGCTCGTACACACTGGCGCCCACCGACTTCAACACCTCCAACGAGCAGCTCATGCACGCCATGCACGGGTTCTCGGTCAAGAGCCGCACGCAAGGAGCCTTCGACTGGGAGGTGGCCGCCAGCCTCTACGACTACCAGACCGACACCCTGCGCGCCGCCACCGTGGCGCTGCCCGCCGCGCTGAGCGGTGGCGCGGGCCGCATCGTCAACAACCAGGGCACGGGCTGGAACACGCTGGCCGCCAAAGGCACCTGGCGGCCGGGGGGCCTGCAGGGCACGCACATCGTGGACTTTGGCCTGCAGCGCGACAGCTACCAGTTGCGCACGGTGGAGAACGCCACGGCGAACTGGATCAACGGCGCTGCGGGCGCCCGCAACCAGGCCTTCAACGGCGACACGCAGCTCATCGGCCTGTGGGCGCAGGACACCTGGAAGATCACGCCCCGGTGGAAAGCCGTGCTGGGTGCCCGCGCTGAGCGCTGGAGCGCCAGCAATGGCCAGACCGGCAACGCCGCCACCACCCTGAGCCACCCTGATCGCAACGAGACCTACTTCTCGCCCAAGGCGGCCGTGGCCTGGCAGGCCAGCGATCTGTGGGTGCTGAAAGCCTCCACCGGCCGCGCGGTGCGCATGCCCACGGTGGCCGAGCTGTACCAGGGCGGCATCAGCGGCAGCGGCACACTCATCAACAACGACCCGAATCTGAGACCCGAAAAGAGCTGGACGACCGAGCTGACAGCCGAGCACGACCTGGCGGGCCGGGGCGGCGAGGGCCTGCTGCGCCTCACAGCCTTTTTCGAGCGCACGAAAGACGCGCTGTATTCGCAGACCAATGTGCTCGTCACCCCCAACGTGACCAATGTGCAGAACGTGGATGCCATCCGCACCCAGGGCATCGAGCTGGCCTACCAGGCCACCAACGTCTTCGTGCGCGGGTTGGAGCTGGGCAGCAGCCTGACGTGGACCGACTCGAAAATCACGAAGAACGACAAGTTCCCCGCCAGCGTCGGCAAATGGCAGCCGCGCATCCCGCGCTGGCGCGCGAGCGCCGTGGCCACCTGGCGGCCGGACGACAAATGGTCGTACACCCTGGGCGCGCGCTTCAGCGGCAAGCAGTACAGCACGCTCGACAACACCGACGTGAACGGCTTTGCCTACCAGGGCGCGAGCCGCTACTTCACCACCGATGTGCGCGTGCGCTACCAGATCACCAAGCAGGTGAGCGCGGCCGTGGGCATCGACAACCTGAACAACTACCCGTTCTGGAACTTCCACCCCTACCCGCAGCGCACCTACATGGCCGAGCTGAAGGTCAGTCTTTGAAAGGAACACAGCCCATGTCTCTGAATACTATTAAAAAGATAGCTTTAGGCGCTTTATGGATAAGCGCTGGGGCCGTTTTTGGCTCTGCATCCGCCCACGTGGTGCTCGAATACCAGGTCGCCCCGGCGGGCGCAAGCTACAAGGCCACGTTCAAGGTGGGTCACGGCTGCGGCGCATCGCCCACGCGGCAGATCGCGGTGGACATCCCCGCAGGCATGCGCGGCGCGCGCCCCATGCCCAAGCCGGGCTGGGCGCTGGAGGTGCAGCGCGAAAAACTCGCCCAGCCGTACACCAGCCACGGCCGCAGCATCACCGACGACGTGGTGCGCATCACCTGGACGGCCAAGACGCCCGAGGACATGCTGCCCCACGCCCACTACGACGAGTTCGTGCTGGTGGCCACCGCGCCCGCGCAGGCCGGCACGGTGTATTGGCCCGTGCGCCAGGTCTGCGCTGAAGGCCGCAACGACTGGGTGGAGGTGCCCAAGCCCGGGCAAACGCTGTCGGACCTGAAGTCCCCAGCCGCTGCGCTGGAAATCCTGCCCGGCGCGGGCGCCGGTGGCCACAATCACTGATCACCCCCAGATACCTACCGAGGCCGCCTTTGTGCCGCCTCCCCATTGCCGCTCACCAAGGAATCATCACCATGAAAAAACTGCTTCACACCACCGCCCTGGCCGCCACGCTGGTGGCCGCATTCGCCGCTGCCCCGGCCGCCTGGGCGCAGACGGCTGCCGTCAAGGTCGAGGGCGCCTGGGCACGCGCCAGCGTGCAGGGCCAGAAGGGCACCGGCGCTTTCATGCGCCTCACCGCCCGCGACGGCGCCCGGCTGGTGCGCGCAGAGTCGCCGGCCGCCGGGGTGACGGAAGTGCACGAAATGAAAATGGAGGGCGACGTGATGAAGATGCGCGCCGTTGCCGCGCTGGACCTGCCCGCAGGCAAGGCGGTGGAGCTCAAGCCCGGCGGCTACCACCTCATGCTGATGGACCTGAAGGCCCCGCTGGCCAAGGACACCGCCGTGCCCCTGACCCTGGTGTTCCAGGACGCCAAGGGGGCCGAGAGCACGCTCAGCATCAGCCTGCCCGTGGCCACGGCAGCCCCCGGCGGCAGCGCCGCCGCGCCGGGCCACGCCCACGGCCACAAGCACTGAGGTGTCGGGTCCGGCATGGCAAGTGCCCGCCAAGGCCGGAAGGCGATGGTGGGCTTGCGGGAGGATTCGGGGGCGGGAATCTGCCCCTTCCCGTGGCGACGCATTGGAGTAAGCTGTGCCCCACCACAGACCCCAGACCCCCTCTTGCGGAGCGGCCATGAGCGACACATCCAGCACCTTCGGTTTCGGCAAGTTCGTCCCCGGTTTCGACTTTTTGCAGAGCCTGGCCAAAGGCGCCACGCAGAACATCCCGCAGCTGCCCAATCTCTCCAACTGGGTGGCGCCCACCATCAGCGTGGAAGAGCTGGAAAAGCGCATCGAGGAACTCAAGGCCGTGCAGTTCTGGCTGGAGCAGAACTCCCGTGCGCTGGCTGCCACCATCCAGGCGCTGGAGGTGCAGAAGATGACCCTGGCCACGCTCAAGGGCATGAACTTCAGCATGGGCGACGTGGCGAATGCCTTCAAGCTCAAGACCGCCGACTCGGTGATGAGCGGCGTGCAAAAGGCGGCCGACAGCGTCCACGGCGCGGCCGATGCGATGACCAGCGCCACCGCGCGCGCCACGGGCCGGGCGGCCGCTGCCGAGGAAGACCCGGCGGACGACGCCGATGAAAGCGCCGAAGCCGCGCCCCCGGCAGCCGCCAAAGCAAAGCCCAAGGCCCGGGGCAAGGCCGCCGCCCGTCCCGACCCGGCCGTCGTCGACCCCCTGCAGTGGTGGGGGGCACTGACCACGCAGTTCCAGCAGATTGCGGCCGACGCCATGAAGGACGCTGCGCGGCAGACCGCCATCAGCACCACCCGCAACATGGCCACGGGCCTGGCCAAGGAAGCCTTCAAGACCGCCACCGGCATGGCCGGCCAGTTTGCCGCCAAGGGCATGCAGCCCCGCCAGGGCGGCGCCCAGGGCGCCAAGGCATCCGGCGCCACTGCCAAGAAGGCAGCAAGCACCAAGAAGGCGGCGGCCAAGAAGCCCGCCGCCCGCAAGACCACCGCAGCCTCGGGCGCCAAGCCCGCTGCCAAGAAAACCCGCAGCCCGGCTGCCCGCAAGCGCGCGGGCTGAGCCAGCACCTGCCTGCAGGCCGCGCGCGCCGCGCGCGGGCCTGGCACGGAGACCCTTCCCATGAAACTCTTCCCCACCGGCCACGCCACCCACCCACAGTGGCGCATGGCGGCCGCGCTGGTGCTGGCGCAGCTGCGCGCGCAGATGGCCCTGCCCGACCACGCCGCCGCGCCCACCCTGGGCCTGGTGTACATCACCGACCACTATGCGAATGACGCGCAGGCGCTGCTGGAGCACCTCGGCAGCGAGCTGCCGGAGGTGACCGACTGGGCCGGCACCGTGGGCGTGGGCGTGTCGGCCAACAACGCCGAATACTTTGACGAGCCCGCGCTGTCGGTGATGCTGCTGGACGTTCCGGCCGACCAGTACCGCGTGTTCTCGGGCGTGGCGCCGCTGCCCAGCCACACGCCCCGCACGGGCAGCGGCTTTGCGGCGCACACGGCCCTGGTGCACGCCGATGGCCACACGCCGGAGCTGGCCGAGCTGCTCGCCGAAATGGCCGCGCGCACCGATTCCGGCTACCTGTTCGGCGGCCTCAGCGCCAGCCGCACGGCCAGCGTGCAGTTTGCGGTGGGGGGGGACGGCAACATCGCCGGGCAGGGCGGCGCCAGCGGTGTTTTCCACGGCGGGCTGTCCGGCGTGGCGTTCGGGGCCGGGGTGGCGCTGCTGTCGCGCGTCACCCAGGGCTGCCAGCCCGTGGGGGCCCTGCACACCATCACGCAGGCGCAGGACAACGTGGTGCTGCAGCTCGACGGCGATGCCGCCCTGGACGTGCTGCTCGACACGCTGCAGGTGTCGCTCGACGGCGACCCGCAGCCCGCGCTGAACAAGGTGCGGTCCACGCTGGCCGGGCTGGTGAACGCGGGCGAGCACCCGCGCGGCCTGCGCCGCACGGGCCATTTCGGCACCGACACGCGCGTGCGCCACATCGTGGGCCTGGACGGCACCCGCCGCGGCGTGGCCCTGGCCGATCAGGTGGAGCCCGGCATGCACCTGGCGTTCTGCCAGCGCAACGTGGCCGCCGCCCGGGCGGACCTGATGCGCATCTGTGCCGAGATCCGCGAAGAGCTGGCCCCGGAAGAGATGGAGCCCGCGCCGCTGCTGTCCGGCGAGGCCGGCGATGGCGCGGCCGGTGGCATGCAGCCCGTGGCGCAGCGCAGCCAGCGGCCGCTGCGGCCGGGCCGGCGCATCTGCGGTGCCATCTATGTCAGCTGCTCCGGCCGGGGCGGCCCGCACTTTGGCGGGCCCAGCGCAGAGCTTCAGATCGTGCGCCACGCGCTGGGCGACGTGCCGCTGACCGGGTTCTTCGCGGGCGGTGAAATCGCCCACCAGCACCTCTACGGCTATACCGGCGTGCTCACGGTGTTCGTGGACAGCGAGCCGCCGCCGGCCTGAGCGTTCTTTGCCGGTGCGCCTGTTCGCCTGTGCCAGTGCGCCTGTGCCGCAGGCAGGCAGGCATGGCGTCACAGGGCCGGGCTGTCCTCCAGCTCGGCCCGCTCCTCGGGGGACAGGCGCGTGGCCAGGATCTTGTCGATCGTCTTGCCGTCCATGTCCACCACCTCGAGCTTCCAGTCTTCCCACTGCACCGTGTCCGTCACCTTGGGCAGGCGGCCCGTCAGCAGCATGATCATGCCGCTCAGGGTGTGGTAGCGGCCACGCTCTTCCTCGGGCACGGTTTCCAGGTTCAGGCGGTCCTTGAGCTCGGGCACCGGAATGTGCCCGTCCAGCAGCCAGCTGCCGTCGTCGCGCTGCAGCGCCCACGAGGTCTCGGGGTCGCGCGGCTGGAACTCGCCGGTGATCGCCTCGATCAGGTCCTGCAGCGTCACGATGCCCTGCACCTCGCCGTATTCGTCGATGACGAACGCCATGTGCACGTCCGACAGCCGGAAGTTGTCCAGCAGTTCCATGCCCGTGATCGTCTCGGGCACATACAGCGCGGTCTGCAGCGGCTGATCGGTCAGGCCATGGGCTTCGCCACGCAGGCGCCGCGCCAGCCACTGGCGCGCGTTGATCACGCCCAGGATGTTGTCCATGCCGCCGCGCACCACCGGAAACCGCGCGTGGTCCGATTCCTCGATGCACTGCAGGGTCACTTCAAAGGGCGCATCCACGTCCAGGCACACCACATCGCCGCGCGGCACCATCAGCGAACCGATCTGGCGGTCGTCCAGGCGGAACACGTTGCGCACCATCGTGTGCTCGTGCGACTCGATCACCCCGGCCGTGGTGCCCTCCATCAGCATGGCGTGGATCTCTTCTTCCGTCACCGGGCTGCCGCTGGTTTCCTTCACGCCCAGCAGCCGCAGCAGCGTGCGCGTGGAGGTGGACAGCAGCAGCACGAAGGGCTTGGTGGCCACGGCCAGCAGGTTGATGGGCCGCGCCACCAGACGGGCGAAGGTTTCGGGGTAGGACTGGCCGATGCGCTTGGGCACCAGCTCGCCCACCACGATGGAGAAGTAGGTGATCAGCACCACCACCAGGCCGGTGGCGGCATAGCTGCCATAGGGCAGCGGCACGCCCAGGGATTGCAGCCAGGCGGCCAGCGGCGCCGCCAGCGCCGCCTCGCCCACAATGCCGTTGAGCACGCCGATCGACGTGATGCCGATCTGGATGGTGGAGAGAAAGCGCGTGGGGTCCTCGCCCAGTTTCACGGCAGCGGCGGCGCTGCTGTCGCCCTCATCGACCAGCTTTTGCAGCCGCGCCTTGCGTGCCGTGACCAATGCGATCTCGGACATGGCGAACAGGCCGTTGAGGAAGATGAGGGCGAACAGTATTGCTATTTCCATACAAAGGGCGCCCAACGCGCCCTTGGGTGTTGAGAAGCCGGCCATTGTACGGAAGGGGGCTGCGCGCCCCTTCGCAGCCCCTTCGCAGCCCCGCGTCCCGGGGCGTGGGCCTGTCGTCACGGCGGGCTATGCGCAGGACGCGGAGCGCGGGGAAAACCTCTGGGGCTACCACAACGCGAGCTGGCGCGAATGCGCCGTCAGGCTGAACGCAAGGGACGCGGGCCGTGTGCTGCGCGCACTGAAAACGGGCATCGGGTCGATGCCCTCGTATGCCGAGCGCATGAGCGAAAAGGACATGCAGGCCGTGGCGCGCTTTGTGGCGCAGGCCACGGGCGCGGCCCAGTAGGCGCGGCGGCCCCGGCGCGATGCCGAAACCGGGGCCTGGCGGTCAGGCCGTCGTGCGAGCGGGCCGCAACGCTCCGGCGGCCGCCCGGCCCTCCACCCCCTGAAACGCAAAGTCCACCTCCGGCGTGCGCCCGCTCACGATGTCGGCCAGCGCCTGGCCTGAGCCGCAGGCGTGTGTCCAGCCCAGGGTGCCGTGGCCGGTGTTGAGGAACAGGTTGCCCAGCCGGGTGCTGCCGATCAGCGGCACATTGCTGGGCGTGGCAGGGCGCAGGCCGCTCCAGAACTGGGCCTGCGTGGCGTCGCCCGCGCCAGGGAAGAGCTGTTCCACCCGTCGCACGATGGCTTCGCAGCGCACGGCGTTCAGGTGGCGGTCGTAGCCGTTGAGCTCGGCCGTGCCCGCGATGCGCAGGCGGTCGCCCTGCGCACCGGTGTAGCGCGAGAACACGAGCTTGAATTCGTCGTCCGTGAGGCTCACCTGGTAGGCCTTCGACGCGTCCTTGACGGGCATGGTCACCGAGTAGCCCTTGGCCGGGTAGATGGGCAGGCGGATGCCCAGCGGCTGCGCGAGCAGCGGGCTGAACGAGCCCATGGCCAGCACGAACGCATCGCCGCGCACGCGCTCGAACCGGCCGTCGGCATTGGTCACTTCCACATGGTCGATGCGGTCGCCCACCTCGCGCAGCGCGGTGATGTGGTGGCCCATGCGGAACTGCACGCCCGCCGCCTCGCACAGCCGGGCCAGCCCGCGCGTGAACTGTTGGGCGTCGCCCGATTCGTCTTCGGCCGTGAAGGTGGCGCCGGCCAGCTGCGGGCGGATGGGGGCGAGCGCCGGCTCCAGGCGCACCGCCTCGTCGGCGCTGACGACCCGGCGCTCGCAGCCCAACTGGCGCATCTGCTCGGCCGGGGCCTGCGCGCCGTCGAACTCCTTGGCATTGGTATAGAAGTGCAGGATGCCCTGCGTGCGCTGGTCGTATTGCAGGCCGGTGTCGGCGCGCAGCTGCTGCAGCACGCTGCGGCTGTAGGTGCCCAGGCGCACGATCTGCTCGATGTTGTGGCGCGTGCGCGCCGGCGTGCAGTTGCGCAGGAAGGACAGGCTCCAGAGCCACTGGCGCATGTCGGCACGCAGGCGGAACAGCAGCGGAGCATCTTCCTGCCCCAGCCACTGCAGCACCTTGAGCGGCGCGCTCGGGTTGGCCCAGGGCTCGGCGTGGCTCACCGAGATCTGCCCGCCGTTGGCGAAGCTGGTTTCCGCTGCAGGCGACGCCTGGCGGTCGATGACGGTCACTTCATGGCCGCGTTGTTGAAGGAAATAGGCCGATGTGACGCCGAGCAAGCCGGCGCCCAACACGATCACGCGCATTTTTTGAAGCCTTTCAAGGGTTCAGCGCTTGATGGACGGGCGTTTGCAGCTACATATTCAATAGCAAACCGCCCTGCGGGTCCACCAGGCTGCCGCTCCCCCTGTCCTTGGTACCTGAGAGATTCACCGCTGCGCCCACCCGGCGCGCGGTTTGCTCCTTCGGTGCGCCACGTTGCGTGGCGGCTCTCCAGACGGCTTTGGATAAAAAAGACTGCAGTACGGGACCTGAGCGTGCATGGGAGTTTGCGCCTTCGGTGAAACGCCGTGGGGCCCGAGTGGCGCCACGGCGTTTGCTCTCCTGCAGGGCCGCAGTCTAGGCGCTGTACGCGCCGCCGGGCGGGGTTTGCGGCCTAATGGCCCGCAACAATTGCTGATGCAGGCCCGGGCCCGGGGCACATGCCCGGGCCCCATGGGGTGAGCCCGTCAGTTGCGGTAGGGGTTGTTCGGGCGGCTGTCATAGCGATTGGGCACGCCGTCACCGTCGCGGTCCCAGCCGCCACGTTGCAGCTCCCAACGGCCATCGCGCTGCTCCCAGCGGTGCTCGCGATAGCGGTAGCCCGGGCGCACCTTTTCCCAATGGCCCTTGACCCACACGTGGCGATTTCCACGCCAGTCCCAGTAGCCAGGCACCCATACCTGGCCGCGTCGTGCCTGGGGTACGACCTCGCGCCGGGGTGGAGGGGGCGCGGGAATCACATAGCCCGGCTGGCCGACCTGCACTGTCACGGTGCCCGGGGGCGCGGCGTGGGCGGGCGCGGCGGCGCCCATCAGGCCTGCCAGCGCCAGTGCAGCGGCCGACAGGGAAACGCGAAGCGTGGAAGAAGCGTTGGTTGCAGTTGCCATGATGAAACTCCTTTGTTGGACTGGTTTTTTTGCGCCACACCCGAAGGGCCGGGCCGCAAGGTCGAGGCGTGGGCACGGCGCCATCGTCTGCGCGAACCGCAGGGGCGGGCTGTCGTCCCGCCGCGTGGCATGGCGTAGGCAGGGGTGCCACAAGCGTGTGCTCCGTGCAGGCCCCGAGGACGGGTTGCCGAGGGTTGCTCAGAGGGGGCCGGGGCGTTCAGAGCGACTCAGTAGCGATAGGGGTTGTTCGGGCGCCGGTCATGGCGGTTGGGCACACCATCCCCGTCGCGGTCCCAGCCGCCGGGCCGCATGTCCCAGCGGCCGCCGTGCTCCACCCAGCGCGGTTCGCGGTAGTGGTAGCCCGGGCGGGCCTTCACCCAGTGCCCCTGCGTCCACACGTGGCGGTGGCCACGCCATTCCCAGTGGCCGGGCACCCAGACCATGCCGCGCCTCGGGTGCGGCACAGCTTCGTGGCGGGGCGGCGGCGGGGCGCGGTGGTATTGCACCTCGTGCACCGGTGCGGGCGCGCGGTAGTGGGGGCCGCCAGCCTGTATGACGACGGTGGCGCTGGTCTGCGCTTGCGCCACCGTAGCGGCGCCCAGCGAGAGCAGGGCGATGGAAACAGCAGCGAGTGCATTGCGGGCCATGGTGATCTCCTCATCAATGATTCCTTACGGAACCGGAGACTTCATGGTGCGGGGGCTGCGTCAAGCGGGCGTAGTCGAATTGCGAAGTGTTGTGACGTAGTGTTTCAGAGCGAGGCGGCATCTGGCGCAGGTGTGACTTTTTTCACGCTGGCCACGCCTGGACCCCGGGCCTGAATCCGAATCCGGGCCCGCGTTCAGCTCCACCACACCAGCGCGGCGATCGACATGAGCGCAAACCACGCCGGGTGGGCTCCCCGCGTGGCCACAAACACCAGCACGCCGCTGGCCAGGGTGGCCAGGCCCACCACATCCATCACCCACATCGCCAACGCCGCGTCGGGCGCGGCCGCCGCCAGCCGCCACAGCAGCGCGCTCAGCGCTCAGCCCAGGAGTCTGCGCGGTAGAAGGCATCGAAGCGAAACGCGCGAAAACCGAGGATCGCGGGGTGCTACCGACCAGCCGAGGGTGGCGCCCTGGGCGCAGGCGGTCGTACCG
>NZ_JBMIRS010000257.1:0-7196 GCF_049198005.1 Paracidovorax sp. MALMAid1276
TGTGTCCACCGCACGCGTCCTCAAACAGGCCGAGGGAAAAAGACCTTGAAAGGGATGGCTCTTAGCCCTCGTCGTCTTCGTCACCCAGAAACCCGCCGCTCTGGTGCCCCCACAGCCGGGCATACACGCCGCCCAGCGCCAACAGCTGAGCGTGCGTGCCTTCCTCCACCACGCGGCCGGCGTCCATCACGATGAGGCGGTCCATGGCGGCGATGGTGGACAGGCGGTGGGCAATGGCGATCACGGTCTTGCCCTGCATCAGGCTGGCCAGGCTGCGCTGGATGGCGGCCTCGACCTCCGAATCGAGCGCGCTGGTGGCTTCGTCCAGCAGCAGGATGGGCGCGTCCTTCAGCATCACGCGGGCGATGGCCACGCGCTGGCGCTGCCCGCCCGAGAGCTTGACGCCGCGCTCGCCCACATGCGCCTCATAGCCCTGGCGGCCCTGCAGGTCGCTGAGGCTGGCGATGAAGTCTGCCGCCTCGGCGCGCTGGGCGGCCATGTGCATGTCGGCGTCGCTGGCATCGGGGCGGCCATACAGGATGTTGTCGCGCATGGATCGGTGCAGGAGCGAGGTGTCCTGCGTGACCATGCCGATGGCGCGGCGCAGGCTGTCCTGCGTGACTTGGGCAATGTCCTGCCCGTCGATGAGAATGCGGCCCGACGGCACATCGTGAAAGCGCAGCAGCAGGTTGACCAGGGTGGACTTGCCCGCCCCCGAGCGGCCGATGAGCCCGATCTTCTCGCCGGGCCGGATGGTGAGGTTCAGCCGGTCGATGACGGGCCGGGCCTGCGGCCCGTCGGCGTACGAAAAGCTCACATTCTCGAAGCGCACCTCGCCCCGCGTCACGGCCAGGGGCTGCGCATCGGGCGCATCCACCACCGTGCGCGGCTTCGTCAGCGTGTTGATGCCGTCCTGGATGGTGCCCACACTCTCGAACAGCGTGGTCATCTCCCACATCACCCAGTGCGCGTGGCCCGACACCCGCAGCGTCATGGCTGTGACGGCGGCCACCGCGCCCGCACCCACCTCGCCCGCAGACCACAGCCACAGCGCCGTGCCGCAGGCGCCCAGGATCATGGCCACCACCAGCAGCTGGTTGACGATCTCGAACAGGCTCACCAGGCGCATCTGCGCATAGCCCGTGAGCTTGAAGGCGTCCATGGCGGCGCGCGCGAACTCGGACTCGCGCCGCGTGTGCGAGAACAGCTTGACGGTGGCGATGTTGGTGTAGGCGTCGGTGATGCGCCCGGTCATCACCGAGCGGGCGTCGGCCTGCTGCTTGCCCACCTGGCCCAGGCGGGGCACGAAGTACCAGCAGGCCAGGCCGTAGGCGACCATCCACGCGGCAAACGGGGCCAGCAGGCGCGCATCAAAGCCCGCCAGCAGCACGAGAATGGTGACCAGGTAGATGCCCATCCCGATCACCACGTCGGTGGTCGTGAAGATCATGTCGCGCACGGCCAGCGCGGTCTGCATGATCTTGGTGGTGATGCGGCCCGCGAACTCGTCGGCATAGAAGGCCATGCTCTGGCCCAGCATCAGGCGGTGGAAGTTCCAGCGCAGCCGCAGCGGGAAGTTGATGGCCAGCACCTGGTGCTTGATGCTGGTCTGCCAGGCCACCAGGGCCACCGAGGTGAGCAGCAGTGCGGCGATGCCGATCAGCGCCACCTTGCGCTCGGCCCACAAGGTGCTGGGGGCGGTGGTCGACAGCCAGTCCACCACATGTCCCAGCACGGCAAACAGCATGGCTTCATAGACGGCGATCGCGGCAGAAAGCCCCGCCATCGCGGCCACATAGCCGCGCAGGCCCCGGGTGCCATCCCACACGAACGCCATGAAGGCTTTCGGCGGCAAGTGGGGTTCTGCGGGGGGATAAGGGGGCAGGCGGCTTTCGAAATACTTCAACAACAACACGGGTCCAGGCTCCTCGCGCGCGTTGCGGTGGTGGGGTCGCGCGGCCGCCCGATCGTAGAGGAGCGCCGCGACCCGTGTGCGCGAGAGGGCTTGTGCGCTGTGTCTTTTTTAGTAGAGCAAGGTGATGGCCACAATCGTCACGCCCAGCGCCAGGTTGACGCTCACCCAGGTGCGGATCGCCGCCAGCGCCTGCCCGCCGGCAGGCCAGTCGGACGCTGCCACCGCGCGCTGCAGGCGCTTGAACAGCGCGAAGCGGATGTGGCCGAAAATGGCCATCATCACCAGGCCCAGGGCGGCCATGATCGTCCAGTCGAGTGGCATGGCAAAGCTGCCGCCGGCCTGCACCGTCTGCTTGGCCACGCGTCCCACCATCCACAGGCCGGTGCCCAGCACCACGAGCACCGCCACGCTGACGGCCGCAAAAAAGCGCCGCAGCACCTCGTGCATCAGGCGCAGGCGCTCTGGTGGTTCGAGCTGAAGCGCGGCCGGGCGCAGAAAGAAATGGGCAAACACCATGCCGCCGACCCAGACGATCACGGACAGGACATGGAGCAACTGGAGGCTGTTGTAGAGCATGGTGTCTGGAGACAGGAGTGGAGTCAAAGTGTGGGGTTTGTGGGCGCAGCTCAGCTTGGAGCCGTGCGCGATTGTGCCGCCCGGCGGCGTGGAGGAAGGCTTTTCCCTGTAGCGGGTCTGCCTTTGAGATCGGCCGGCCGCGTCGTCGGCTCAGGCCGGGCCGGGTGCGGGCGGGGCCATCTGCACCCGGCCACCGCCGCCTTTCTTGGCCGCGTACATGGCGGCGTCCGCGCGGCCCAGCAGCTGGTGGTCTTCGCTGCCATGGTCAGGATAGATGGCAACGCCGATGCTGGGCCGCACGGGCAGGGCGATGCCGTCGAGGTCAAACGGCGCACTGAAGGCCGCGAGGACCTTGTCGGCGGCAGCTGCCGCATGTTCGCGCGCATGGCCGCCTTCGAGCAGCAACACGAACTCGTCCCCCCCCAGCCGCGCCACCGTGTCGGACGCGCGCACGCAGCCCAGCAGCCGCTGGGCCACACGCTGCAGTAGCAGGTCGCCCACGGCATGGCCGAGGGTGTCGTTCACTTCCTTGAAGCGGTCCAGATCGATGAACAGCAGCGACAGCAGCGTGCGGTCGCGCTGCGCGCGGGCCAGTGCGGTCTTGAGCCGGTCCAGAAAGAGCTGGCGGTTGGGCAGGTGGGTGAGGTGGTCGTACTGCGCCATGTGCTGCAACCGCTCGTGCATCTGCTGGCGCTCGATGGCGGCAGCCACCTGGGTCGAGACATACAGCAGCAGCTCCACATCCTTGTCGGTGTAGCGCGACTGTTCGCCATAGGCCTGCAGCACCAGCGCGCCCATGGGGCCGGCGGCGGACTGCAGCGGCACGCCCAGCCAGCAGCGCGGCCTGGGGTCGGCGGCTGCGGCGCCTTCGGGCCCTGCTGCGGGCTCTGCCGTGCCTTCGTCCTGCGGGGGCGCATGCAGCACGGCACGCCCTTCGCGCACCACCTGGGCGCACAGGGCGTCGTCGGCCAGCGCCCGCACGCCCGGGGCGCCGTGGTGCCGGTTCGCGTGGTAGGGATAGCTCAGCGTGTCCGTGGCCGCGTCGTACAGCACCACCGAGAAGTTGGTGGCGTCGAGCAAGGTGCCGATGATCTGGTGAATGCGCTCGAACAGCGTGTGCAGGGTGCGGGCGGCATGCGCCGCTTCCGAGATGGCATAGGTGGCGGCCTGCAGGAATTCGGTAATTTTGCGCTCGGTGATGTCGTGGGCCACCGCCAGGCGCACGTTGCGCTCGGGCACCCAGCGCGCCGTCCAGCGCACGTGCACGACGCTGCCGTCCTTGCGGATGTAGCGGTTCTCGAACTGCAGCTGCAGTTCACCGTCCATCACGTTCTGCGCCTGCTGCGCGGTCACCGCCAGATCCTCGGGGTGCACCATGTCCAGCATGCGCCGGCCGATCACTTCCTGGGGCGTGTAGCCAAAGATGCGCTCGAACGCGGGGCTCACATACACAATGGTGCTGTCGGGCTCGACCATGCACACCGCATCCAGCAGAAGCTCCACCACGTTCAGGGATGAAATGCTGTGCATGGTGCGCGAGGTAGTGGGGAAGGTGCGCGGGTACGCCATAGAGAGATGCCGCTCCATTGTGCTCCAGGCACCATTGTCTGCTCATCAATTAATAGCTGTTGTGGCCGGATGGTGTTGCGCTCAGCGCACTTTTTTCTGATTTTTTTCACTGTAACTACATGTTTGCCGCCGGGCGTGCGGATTCCCGCTATCCTGCGCTCTGTTTCCCGGCGGCCATCCCCGGGCCATCCCACGCAAAGGCACCGTTTCTGTCTCGTCCTGACTCACTCCAGCGGGCCCAGCCGTCCCCCTTGCCACGCACAGGTGGTTACAGGCACTGGCTGGCGGGGCTGGCCGTTGGCTTGCTGGGCCTGCTGCTGACCTGGGGCCTGGCGCAGCAGCAGGCGGAGTCGACGGCACAGGTGGAGCAGGCCCGGTTCGTGCAGGAAGCGCGCGCGTTCACAGAGACGCTGAGCCAGCGCATTGCAGCGCACACCGAAGTGGTGCTGGGCCTGCGCGGCCTGTTCACGGCCAACCCGCAGCTGACACGCCTGGATTTCGAGCGCGCCGCCAGCCAGATCGAGGTGGGCCAGCGCTACCCGGGCGTGCGCAACCTGTCGTTCACCCGCTGGGTGCCCGGCGCGGGCAAGGCGGAATTCGAGGCCCGCGTGCGCGCCGACACCTCGCTGTCGCCCGAGGGGTTTCCCACCTTCGCCATCCACCCTCCGGGCGAGCGGCCCGAATACTTCGTTGCCGAATACCTGTGGCCCATGCTGGGCAATGAGGGCGTGCTGGGGCTCGACATCAGCGCCCAGCCCACCAATCTGGCGGCCATGCGCTACAGCCGCGACAGCGGGGAGACTGTGGTGTCCGCCCCGTTCGACCTGCTGCAGGAAGAGTCGCACCGCGCGGGCGTGGTGATCCGCGTGCCGGTGTTCGACCCCACGGCGGGCGCGGCAGAGCAGCGCTTCATGGGCGCTGTGGCGTCCACCATCCGCGTGTACGACCTGGTGCAGGGGCTGGCCCACCAGGGCTATCTGAACGGCATTGCGGTGTCCATGGCCGACCACGGGCCCGTGCGCCCGGGCACCGGCGACACCACCGTGCGGCCGCTGCTGGAAAAAACGTCCGCCGCGCTGCCCGGCAGCGCCCCGCACGTACGCGATGTGGAAGTGCACGACCGGCTTTGGCGGCTGACGTTTCACCCCACGCGTTCGTTTCTTTCGCCGTCCGAAGCGCGCCTGCCGCTTCTGGCTGGGGTGGTGGGCGTTCTGGTCGCACTGCTGGCGGCCACCACCGTGGGCCTGCTCGTGCGCCAGCGGGCGCTGGCGCTGGCCCGGGCGCAAATGTCCGACGATGCCCGGCGCGAGAGCGAAGAGCGGTTTCGGGCCCTGTTCAACCAGGCCAGCATGGGCGTGGCGCAGCTGGACGCGCACACCGGCCGCTTCCTGCGCGTGAACCAGCGCCTTGCCGACATGTTGGGCTACACCCCCGATGAGTTGCAGGGCCTGAGCATGCGGGCCATCACCCACCCGGACGACCTCGCGGGTGAGGCGCCCCCGATGCAGGCACTGCGCGACGGCGCCACGCCCGAATACCGGCTCGAAAAGCGCTACCTGCACAAGGCCGGGCACGCGGTGTGGGTGGACGTCACGGTCTCGAAGATGTGGACGCCCGCCGAGGGCCCCGAGCACCACATGGTCGTGGTGCAGGACATCACCTCGCGCAAGCAGATGGAAGACAACCTGCGGGCCAACGAGCAGCGCCTGCGCAACATCCTGGAGCGCCTGCCCGTGGGCCTGTGCGTGGTGCAGGACGACGGCACCATCAGCTTCCGCAACGAGCGCTACGTGCAGATCTGCGGCTACACCGAGGAGGCCGTGCCCGACGCCAATACCTGGTGGGAGCGGGCCTACCCCGATGCCACCGAGCGCGTGGCGACACGCCAGAAGCTCGCGGGCGCCCGTGCGCTGGGCGTGATTCCGCTGGACGAATACACCATCCGCTGCGCGGACGGAAGCCTCAAGCCCGTGGAGATCTCCGGCATCTTCGTGGATGGGGGGCGCCTGATCACCATGCAGGACCTGAGCCAGCGCAAAGCGGCCGAGGAAGAGATCAACTCTCTGGCGTACTACGACCCGCTCACCCGCCTGCCCAACCGGCGCCTGCTGCTGGACCGCCTGCAGCAGGCCCTGGCCACCAGCGCGCGCCACCAGCGCAGCGGCGCGCTGATGCTGCTGGACCTGGACAACTTCAAGACGCTGAACGAAACCCGCGGCCATGACCGGGGCGACACGCTGCTGCAGCACGTGTCGCACCGCCTGCGCAGCTGCGTGCACGAGGACGACACCGTGGCGCGCCTGGGCGGTGATGAGTTTGTGGTGGTGCTGGAGGACCTGGCCGAAAGCCCCGAGGACGCCGCCGCGCGCAGCGAGGAAGTGGGCCAGCGCATTCTGGCCGTGCTGCGCGAGCCGTACGAGCTGGATGGCGGCGAGCACCACAGCTCGATCAGCATGGGCATCACCATCTTCAGCGACATGCGCGAGACGGTGGACGAGCTGCTCAAGCGCGCGGACCTGGCCCTGTACCAGGCCAAGGATGCAGGGCGCGACACCCTGCGCTTTTACGACCCCCGCATGCAGGCCGCCGTCACCGCCCGGGCCGAGCTGGAGCTGGACATGCGCGTGGGCCTGGCCCAGGGGCAGTTCGAGCTGTACTACCAGCCCCAGACCGACCACGGCCGCATCATCGGCGCCGAGGCGCTGCTGCGCTGGCGCCATCCGCGCGATGGTTTCATCTCGCCCGCGCATTTCATTCCGCTGGCGGAAGAGACGGGCCTCATCCTGCCGCTGGGCGAATGGGTGCTGCAGGCGGCCTGCCAGCGCCTGGCCGCCTGGGCGCAGCAGCCCGAGCTGGCCGGGCTGAGCCTGGCCGTCAACGTGAGTCCGCGCCAGTTTCACCAGGCCGGCTTCGTGCCCCAGGTGCTGGCGGCGCTCGCCAGCTCGGGCGCCGACGGCCGCCTGCTCAAGCTGGAGATGACCGAAAGCCTGCTGTTGCAGGACGTGGAGGACACGGTGGGCAAGATGGGCCAGCTCAAGGCCTATGGCGTGGGCTTTTCGCTGGACGACTTCGGCACGGGGTATTCGTCGCTGTCCTACCTCAAGCGCCTGCCGCTCGACCAGCTCAAGATCGACCA
>NZ_JBMIRS010000258.1:0-527 GCF_049198005.1 Paracidovorax sp. MALMAid1276
TCAGCGCGGCGCGCTGCCCTGCTCTGCGGTCCTCTGTTTCTACGACCCGACGTGCGGGAGCGGCGCCGTCTCGGGGGCCCCACGCCTGTCAGACAAGGGCTTGCCTGCCCCCACAGGCACGGCCAATGTGTGATCAGCGGACAAGTCGCGGAAAGGTGTCAGAAGCTTTCCCAGTCGTCGTCGCTGCCGCCCTTGGCCTGGGCGGCTGGGGCGGGCGCTGGGGGCTTGCTGCCTGGCGCGGCAGGCGCACGAGCGGCAGGTGCTGCCGGTGCGGGGCGCGAAGCGGGCGCCGCCAGCGTGGCCAGCGGCCGGGCACGGGCCGCTGGCGCGGCTGCCGCTGCGGCAGGCAACGGCACCGCCGAGGCCGCTGGGGCGGGCCGCGCCGCGCTGGCGACACTGGCTGCGTCGAGCCTGAACACCGCCACCGCATTCACCAGCTCGCCCGCCTGTGCGTTCAGCGCGCTGGCCGCCGCTGCCATCTCCTCCACCAGCGCCGCGTTCTGCTGCGTGGCCTGGTCCATCTGCG
This sequence comes from Paracidovorax sp. MALMAid1276, assembly GCF_049198005.1. Taxonomy (NCBI): domain Bacteria; kingdom Pseudomonadati; phylum Pseudomonadota; class Betaproteobacteria; order Burkholderiales; family Comamonadaceae; genus Paracidovorax; species Paracidovorax sp. MALMAid1276. The sequence goes on from NZ_JBMIRS010000258.1 coordinate 527, forward strand.
T
>NZ_JBMIRS010000260.1:0-28351 GCF_049198005.1 Paracidovorax sp. MALMAid1276
TCGGGCTGAGCCTGTCGAAGCCGGGGCACGCCCTGGGCTCTCCGCCCACCGCCCACCGCCCACCGCCCACCGTCCACCGTCCACCGTCCACCGTCCACCAGCCCCTCCACCCCTTTGCCAACCATGTACCTCGGAATCGATCTGGGCACCTCGGGTGTCAAGCTGCTGCTGCTGGACGACGCGCAGGCCGTGGTCGCCACGGCCGACGCTGCCGTACCCCAGCACCGCCCCCAGCCTGCCTGGAGCGAACAACACCCGGCCGACTGGTGGGCGGCGGTGGAGTCTGCCGTGGCGCAGCTGCGCGCCCAGGCCCCCGCAGCGTGGGCCCAGGTGCAGGGCATCGGCCTGTCGGGCCACATGCACGGCGCCGTGGTGCTGGACGGGCAGGGCCGGGTGCTGCGCCCCGCCATCCTGTGGAACGACGGCCGCGCCAGCGCCGAATGCGCGCAGCTGGAAGCAGCCGTGCCCGCGTCGCGCCAGATCACCGGCAACCTCGCCATGCCCGGCTTCACCGCGCCCAAGCTGCTGTGGCTGCGCACGCACGAGCCCCAGGTCTTCGCGCAGATCCGCACCGTATTGCTGCCCAAGGACTGGCTGCGTCTGCAACTCACCGGCGATGCGGTCAGCGACATGTCCGATGCATCGGGCACGCTGTGGCTGGACGTGCAGGCCCGCGCCTGGAGCCCGGCCATGCTGCAGTCCTGCGGACTGGATACATCGCACATGCCTGCGCTGGCCGAGGGCAGTGCGCCCACGGGCACGCTGCGCAGCGATGTGGCGCGTCGCTGGGGGCTTGGGGGCAGCGTCGTCGTGGCCGCTGGTGCGGGCGACAACGCCGCCAGCGCCGTGGGCGTGGGCGCCCGCACTGCGGGGCAAGGCTTTGTGTCGCTGGGCACCTCGGGCGTGGTCTTTCGGGTGACGGATGCCTTTGCGCCCGCCACCGAGCGCGCTGTGCATGCCTTTGCCCACGCGCTGCCGCAGCGCTGGCACCACATGTCGGTCATGCTCAGTGCGGCCAGTGCGTTTGGCTGGGTCACGCGGCTGACGGGGCAGGGCGATGAGGCGCAACTGTCGGACGCGGTGGGTACCCTGAGCACCACCCGCCAGGCGCAGGCCCCGCTGTTTTTGCCGTACCTGAGCGGCGAGCGCACACCACACAACAATGCGGCTGCCACTGGCGTCTTCATGGGCCTGCGCGCCGATCACGAAGCCGCCGACCTGGCCTATGCCGTGATGGAAGGCGTGGGCTTTGGTCTGCTGGATGGCCTGAACGCCATGCGTGCCGCCGGGACTGGGCAGGGCGGTGCATCGGGTGATGGTGACGCGGCCCTGGCCCTGGTCGGCGGTGGTGCCCGCAGCAACCCCTGGGCCCAGTTGCTGGCCAGTGCGCTGGGCACGCCACTGCAACGCCCGCAGGGCGCGCACGCAGCCGCCGCCCTGGGCGCGGCCCGCCTGGCCGCCATGGCCTGCGGCGGGGACGAAGCCCCCTGGTGCCAGTCCCTGCCCGCCGACGCCAGCTTCACGCCCCAGCCCGCACAACAAGCCCTGCTGGCCGAACGCTATGCCCGCTTTGTCGCGCTGTACCCCGCGCTGCAGTCGCAGTTCTGAGGCGCTGCGTGCTTCCCGCCCATCCACCATGACTTCTGCACCCCACACCTCTCCCGCTACCGCCCCCGTCCACGCCGCCATCGCGGGCGAGGCCCTGATCGACCTCATCCGCCGCCCCGATGGCAGCTACCTGCCCTGCCTGGGCGGCGCGCTGTACAACCTGTGCCGCGCACTGGCACGGCAGGGCGTGGGCACGCAGTACCTCAACCCCCTGTCGCGCGACCGCTTTGGCCGCGAGCTGGCGGCGCAGCTGGTGGTCGACGGCGTGGGTCTGGCCCAGCCCGAGCCCGTGCAGCAGGTCACGTCCCTCGCCGTCGTCCATCTCAATGCACACGGCCACCCTGACTACGCCTTCTATCGCGACGGCGTGGCCGACCGCGCCGTGTCGGCCCAAGGCCTGAGCGCGGCGTGCGCCACCTTGCCCGCGCTGCAGCTGGTCTGCACTGGCGCGTTGGCGCTCGACGCGCGCGACGCCGCCATCTACCTGCCGTGGCTGGCCGCCCAGCGCGCCGCAGGCCGCTGTGTGGTGGTCGATGCCAACCTGCGCCCCTCGGTCATGCCCGACCTGGGGGCCTACCGCAGCACAGTGCATGCCGCGCTGGCCCATGCCCACGTCATTAAGGCCAGCGACGAAGACCTGGAGCATCTGGCCGTGCCAGGAGGCGACGCGTTGGCCCGCGCAGAGCATCTGCTGGCCGCTCACCCGCAGGCCGATTTGCTGGCGTTGACGCTGGGCGCGCAAGGCGCCTGGCTGCTGCACCAGAGCGGCCATCAGTGTTTCGCCAAAGAGGCCGATCTGCTGCAGGTGGTGGACACCGTGGGTGCAGGCGACAGCTTTCTGGCAGGGCTGCTGGCGCATTTGCTGCGGCAGTCACAGGCCGCCGGGGCGGCGAGTTTTGCGCAGCATGTGGGCGGGCTGGCGGCCGACGCCTGCGAGCAGGCGCTGCGCCATGCGCTGGCCAGCGCCAGCCTGTGCGTGATGGAGCAGGGCTGCGTGCCGCCGGGCTGGGAGGCTGCGCGCGCATGGAGCCAGCAGCACCCCGCAGTCCAAGCCCCTCGTTGACGTCGGGGCAGGGCATCGCCCTCGTCAAGGCGGGCCGCCTATCATGGCCCGTCGCAGCTTTGCGGAGGATGCCGATGGCGGAGTTTGTGGTTGCGCTGCTGTGGTCCGTGGTCGAGGTGGTGATCGTGTCCACCGGCGCGCTGGTGGTCCGGGTGGTCAGCCTGGGCCGCTGGCGTGCCGAGCGCTGGGGCAGCAACGAAGCGCGGACCTGGGGTGCGGCGGGCGCACTGTCGTTCCGTCATGAAGGCCAACGGGTGGTGACGGCCAACGGCCTGATATTCGTGGGCTTGTCGTTCTATGGGTTGCTCGCCGTTTTGGTCGTCGCGCTTGCGAGGCTGGCTTCGGCGTGATTGTGGGTAGCGCAGTGCCCCAGGACACACTGATCATCCCCGTCGGCCCTATCGAGGCAGAAGCCGCCTGCACGGTCATCCGCCAGTCCATCACCCACTGCTGCTCGCTCGACCACGGCCATGACCCTGCCTTCCTGACGGCTTGGCTGATCAACAAGACCCCCGAGAACCTGGCTGCGTGGATGTCCGCGCCAGGGGCTGCCGCGTGCGGTGCATACCGGGGCGACACGATGGTTGGCTTTGCGCTGGTGGCGCGGGCCACGCTGGCGTTGTGCTATGTGGTGCCTGAAGCCATCCACCAAGGGGTGGGGCGGGCCTTGCTGCTACACGCCGAGGGCCATGCGCGCAAGCTGGGGCTCTCAGCCTTGGATCTTGAGAGCACGCGCACCGCAGAGCCGTTTTACCGCCGCCATGGCTACGTGCCGCATGGCGCAGTACAAACGTGGGCCGGTCTGCAGGCACAGCCCATGCGCAAGGTGCTTTGAGTCACACAGCACCCCCAAATTTTTATGAAATTGGGCTCCAGCGCTTGATGGGTAAGCGCTGACAGCTATCATTTTTATAGTTTCCGGCCGGGGTCAAAGCTCCTGGGCATCGACGATGAAGCCCTGGTGTTTGGCCAGCTTGTCGACCGTGGTTTCGTGAACCACGGTGGGCGGCAGCCCGCTCAGGCGGTGACGCTGCCCGGTGCCAGCACTTCCGTGGCCCCGGCGTCTGCAATGGCCTGCTTGCCGCGCACCGTGATGTCGCTGATGAAGCTGAACTGGTCGCGCAGGTCGAACGGGTAGGCCTTGACCTGGTAGCGCGTGCCCAGGGGCGTCTGTGCCAGCATCACCAGCACCGGTCGCTTGTATTCGAGGTAGGCGCTGGTCAGGGCCACGTCGCGCAAGGCCGCGCGCACGCGGGCCGCGTCGTGGGCGGGATGAACGTAGAAGGACGTCACGCACATCAGCGTGCGCGAGCCATCGTTCGAGTTCGCGATGTTGTTCTTCCAGATGCGGTCGTGCGGGATGTGGACGATGTCGTCGTCCGGCGTGCAGATTTCGATGGCGCGCATGCCCACCGCGCGGACTTCGCCATAGTCTCCCTCGATCCTCACCCAGTCGCCCGGGCGGTACGGGCGCTCCACGATGGCCACGATGCCCGCGATCAGGCTGCTCACGTAGTCCTTGAAGGCAAAGCCGATCGCCACACCCATGGCGCCGGAGATCACCAGGAAGTTCTGGAACGTGAGGTTGAACACCATGGGGATCACCCACAGGATGGCCACCACCATCAGCACCATGCGGATGATGGGCACGGCGCCCAGCAGGTACAGCCGCAGCTGGCTGGGGCCGCGCTCGGCCAGGTACGGAAACAGCCGGCTGGTCAGCACGATGGCGAGCCAGGTGCCTCCCAGGATCAGCCCGATCTCGTTGAACGGGATGTCCTGCAGGTCATAGATCAGCTTGGCGGCTTTTTGCTGGGTGTCGAGGCTTGCGGCCATGGCTACATCTCCCCCAGTGGAAAGCCCGCAGCCTGCAGCGCGCCGCGCACGCCCGGGTATGCGGCGGGGCAGATACGGTAGAGCTGGCCGTCCTGCGCGACGAACCCGGCGGCGAGCAGCGCCGGCAGCACATCGGCCTCTCCGTTGGCGGGCAGCACGCTGGCGAGATCGGTCGCGCTCAGCGCTTCGTGCAGCAGCAGCGCCTGCAGCACCAGCAGCGCCTGGTCTTCGTGGTGGCGGGGAATGCGCGGGTCTTCCACATCGGCCACCCACACCGTGCGCACATCGTCGGCGGTGGCGCTCAGCGCGCGTTCGGGCAGACCGTCGGACGCCGTGCGCACCCGCAGGCTGGCACGCCACAGCGCGCCCGCCACCCAGGGGATGCCGATGCTGCGCGCCGCCAGTTGCTGGAGGTGGCTGCTGGCCAGCGCGCCGCGCTTGTCGGTGGCCAGCACGTCCTCGCCGGTGCTGACCAGGCGAAAGGTGACGTTCTGGCCGTCGTCGTCGGTCGTGTGCTGCCCGAACCAGTCCTTGAGCAGCTCTGCGTCGAACGGCGCCAGGGTCTGGGGGCGGGGCAGCAGCACGTCGGCGCCCACGGCCTTGACCAGGTAGCGCCATGCCCAGCTGTTGCATGCGATCAGGCAGCGGCGCTCCTGCGCGGCCAGCTGCGCCAGCAGGCGGCGCACCCGGTGCAGGCCGTCGCGGTGGCGCAAGAACCAGTGCTCGAGCCGGGGAATCACCACCAGCCCCGACCCGTCCAGCGCGGCGAGATCCTCGGCCTCATTCAGGGTGTGGACATCGGGCCCTGGCGTGCCTGCGCGCAGCGCCGGGGGTATGAGCACGGTGTGCCCTGCAGCGCGGGCCCAGGCTTCGACCACGCCCGGCTGGTCGCACGGCGGCATGACCAGCACGCGCTGCCAGCGGTCGGGCGATGGCTGGCGCAGCCATTCGCGCAGCTCGTCATCAATGGCGCGGTGGAGCAGGCCCGCAGGGGGGAGCGCCAGCGCATCCATGCAGGCCAGCGAGGCACGCTCCAGCGCTTCCTGCTGCAGCACGGGGGCGCCGCCGCTGCCCAGCAGCCTGCGCCGCACGCGCTTCCACGCGCGGCGCACGGTGTGCTCGGTGGGCATCGAAGGGGCGGTGTAGCGGTGCAGCGAAACAAGCGGCTTCACCATGGGCGACGGCTCCGGCAGGGGTGGGGGGCAAGGAACATGGCGGCGCCTGTGCTCTGTCAGCGGGACAGCACGCGCCCCGGGTTCATGATGCCCTGCGGGTCGAGGGCCTGCTTGATGGCGCGCATCATGCCAAGCGCCACGGGCGACTGGTACTGGGCCAGCTTCTCGGCCTTGAGTTCGCCAATGCCATGCTCGGCCGAGAATGAGCCGCCGAACTCGGCCACGGCTTCGTAGACGAGGTGGTTCACGTGCGCTTCATGGTCGCGCAAAAACGCCTTGGCGTCGCCGTCGGCCGGGGCCTGCACGTTGTAGTGCAGGTTGCCGTCGCCCAGGTGGCCGAAGTTGACCAGGCGCACGCCCGGGATCTCGCGCTGCAGCACCGCGTCGGTGTGCGCCACAAAGGCGGGGATGCGCGAAATCTGCACCGAGATGTCGTGCTTGATGTTCAGGCCCTCTTCGGCCTGGGCGAGGGGAATGCTCTCGCGGATGTGCCACAGCTGGTGGGCCTGCGTGAGGTTCTCGGCCACCACGGCGTCGGTCACGCAGCCCATTTCAAACGCGGTCTCCAGCAGCGCTTCGAACCGTGCACGTGCATGTTCTTCGGATTCGCTGTCGGAATTTTCAAGCAATACACACCAGGGGGTGTTGTCATCACCCAGAAAGGGCACGCGCAGCTGCGGCATGTGCTTGCCCACCAGGGAGAGCGCAAACTGGCCCATCACCTCAAAGCCCGTGAGGCCCGCGCCCAGTTGCTTGTGCGCCATGCCCAGCAGCGCCACGGCGTGCTCCATCGACGGCACGGCGGCCCAGGCGGTGAGGTGGGCGGCGGGCTGGGGGTAGAGCTTCATCGTGGCGGCGGTGATGATGCCCAGCGTGCCTTCGCTGCCGATGAACAGGTCGCGCAGGTCGTAGCCGGTGTTGTCCTTGCGCAGGCCCTTGAGGCCGTCCCACACCTCGCCCTGCGGCGTGACCACTTCGAGGCCCAGGCACAGGTCGCGCGCATTGCCGTAGCGCACCACCTGCGTGCCGCCCGCGTTGGTGCCCAGGTTGCCGCCGATGGTGCAACTGCCTTCGGCGGCAAGGCTGAGCGGAAAGAGCACACCGGCCTTTTCGGCCACATCCTGCAGGTTCTGCAGGATGCAGCCGGCCTCCACCGTCATGGTGAGGTTGTCGGTGTCCACGCTGCGCACCGCGTTCATGCGGGTGAGGCTCAGCACGATCTGCGTGCCGGAACCATCGGGCGTGGAGCCCACCGCCAGGCCCGTGTTGCCGCCCTGGGGCACGATGGCGGTGCCCGCTGCGGCGCAGGCCTTGACCACGGCGGCCACCTCCTGCGTACTGGCGGGCCGCACCACGGCCAGGGCCTTGCCGCGCACGCGGCGGCGCCAGTCCTGTTCCCAGGCGGTGAGGTCGCCCTCGTGAATCACATGGGCCGGGCCAACGATGGCGCGCAAGGTGTCGAGCAGGGAGGTCATGGGCGAAGAAGAGGGGGGGCGATGGGGCGGCAGGCGGTGCACGGGTCAGGGGGCGGGCGCTGCAGGCGCTGCGCCTTCGGCCGCCGCTTGCGCCGCCAATTTGGCGTTGCGCTGGCGCAGCCTCACGTGCAGGGTGCACGCCGTGAACAGTATCAGGCACAGCAGGACTTCGGCCCAGGCCAGCCACTGCGAGGGCGGCTTGTCGCTGTAGCCGCGCACCACGCCTTCGGTGAAATACAGCCAGATCACCAGGCTGACCCAGCGGTAGGTGTACATGCGGTTCTTCAGAATGCCCGCCAGGGGGATGCACAGCGGCAGGGCCTTGATCGCCAGCCAGGTGCCGCCCGGGCGCAGTGGCGCCAGCACCAGCTCCCAGGCCAGGCACAGCACGATCAGGCCCAGCAGGCTGGCGGTTGCCAGCCAGCGGGTGGCGTCCACGGCGGTGTTGGAGGGGGCAAGGGCAGGGGCGGTCGGGGCAGCAGTCATTGGGGTGGCATCATATCGGCCATGCCCTTGTCCCTGCAGACGGTGGCCCGGCGCGCAGAGGCGCTGCTGGCCGAGCTGTCCCACTTTCCCTGGAAAACCACGGCCCTGACGCTGCGGGAGCGGTTTCGCGAAGACCATCTGGGCCTCACGGCCAGCAGCCTGACCTTCACTACCGTGCTGGCGCTCGTGCCTTTCTTCACCGTGGCGCTGGCGGTGTTCACCGCGTTTCCCATCTTCGGCAAGCTGCAGGTGGCGCTGCAGGCCTGGCTGGTGAGCAGCCTGGTGCCCGACAGCATCTCGCGCCAGGTGATCGGCTATCTCAACCAGTTTGCGGCCAAGGCCAGCGGCCTGGGCGTGGCGGGCTTCAGCATTCTGCTGGCCACGGCGCTGGCGCTCATCCTCACCATCGACCGCACGCTCAACGGCATCTGGCGCGTGCAGCGGCTGCGGCCGCTGGGGCAGCGGGTGCTCATCTACTGGGCGGCCATCACGCTCGGGCCGCTGCTGCTGGGGGCCAGCCTGGCGGTCACATCCTATGTGATGTCGGCATCGGGGGGGCTGGTCAAGCGTCTGCCCGACGGCGTGCAGCTGCTGTTCGACTCCATCCAGTTTCTGGTGCTGGCGGGGGGCATGGCGTCGCTCTACCACTATGTGCCCAACACACCGGTCAAGTGGCGCCACGCATGGACCGGCGGGCTGTTTGTGGCGGTTTGCATTGAGCTGGCGAAAAAGCTGCTGGCGCTCTATCTGGGCAGCGTGCCCACCTATTCGGTGGTGTATGGCACCTTCGCCACGCTGCCGATCCTGCTGGTATGGATTTATGTGGCCTGGGTCATCGTGTTGCTGGGCGCTGTGGTCACCGCCTACCTGCCCAGCCTGCTTGCGGGCGTGGCCCGGCGGGGCACGTTGCCGGGGTGGACGTTCCAGCTGGCGGTGGAGGTGCTGCAGCAGCTGCACGCGGCGCGCCAGTCACCCGCCAAGGGGCTGTGCCCCAGCCAGCTGGCGCAGCTGCTGCGGGTGGACGTGCTGCAGCTCGAACCGGTGCTCGAAGCCCTGACCGCCATCGACTGGGCGGGGCAGATGGCCGAGGCGGCTGTCAGTGCGGCCGACGTGCCCGAGTCGCGCTATGTGCTGTTGGCCGACCCGGCCCAGACACGCCTGGAGCCCTTGCTCAAGCGGCTGCTGCTGGAGCGGGCCGATGCGCTGGAGCCGCTGTGGACGTCCGCCTCGCTGAGCGATTTGCGCTTGGCAGACATTATTCAAAAATGATAGCTGTCAGCCCTTATGGGGTAAGCGCTAAAGGCTAATTTTATTGATATTCTCAGGGCTGGCGCCGCTCGGGTACCGCGTCCGGCGGCGTTGCGGCACGCCCACCCACGCGCAGGTGCAGCGCGGCCTGGGCCATGAGGTTGGCGGACACAGGTGCCGTGACGAACACGAACAGCGTGATCAGCAACTCGGCAAACCCCATGCGGCCTTCGGTGGCGGCCAGAATCATGCTGGCCAGCAGCACGCCGCCCACGCCCAGGGTGGACGCCTTGGTGGGCGCATGCAGGCGCATGAAGAAGTCGGGCAGGCGCACCAGGCCGATCACGCCAACCAGCGAGAAAAACGCGCCGATCAACAGCAGGGCAGCGGCCAGCCATTCGGCCAGGATCTGAAGGGTCATGGAGCGGTCCTCAAAAAAGGGGGCAGTGGCGACGGCAGGGCAGGGCGGGGCAGTGCGCGCTTCACTCGATCACGTCACCGCGGCTCAGGTAGCGCGCCAGCGCCACGGTCGACGCAAAGCCCAGCATCGCCACGATGAGCGCCGCCTCGAACAGCAACGCGGTGTGCCATCGAATGCCTAAAAGCACCACCAGCGCCACGGCGTTGAGGTAGAGCGTGTCCACCGCCAGAACGCGGTCGATGACGAGCGGGCCGCGCATCAGGCGCCACGCACACAGCAAAAAGCACAGGGCCAGGGTGGCGGTCGCAATGTCCAGCGCCAGGGGGAGGATGCTGGTGGCGGTCATGCGCGGTCTCCTTGGGGGTGGGCGGCCACGGGGCCTTCGGCCTCGAAGATGGCCAGCAGCGGCACTTCGTAGCGCTGCTTGATGTCGGCCGCCATCTGGGCCGGGTCGTGGCAGTCGAGGGCGTGCACCAGAATCTCGTGGCGCTCTTCATCGACGGTGCACGACACCGTGCCGGGGGTGGTGGTGATGATGGTCGCCAGCAGCGTGATGGCCGTGGGGTGGGTCAGCGTGAGCGGCACCGGGACCCAGGCCGGCTGCGGCCGCGACATGGGGCCGAGCACCAGCCGCGCGACGGTGATGTTGGACACCACGATGTCCCACAGCACGATGGCACCCAGGCGCGCCGCAGCGCGCATGTTGAGCTTGCGCGGCTCGGGCAGAAAATCATCCAGCAGCCAGGGAACCACCAGGCCGATCAGCGCGGCCGACAGCAGGTGAAAGACCGACAGCGAGTGCTGCAGCAGCAGCCAGGCGGCCGCCAGCAACAGCGACAGCCAGGGGTGCTTCAGCCAGGGTTGGTGCTTTTTGCTCATGGTGCGGTGCCTCCCTTGCCGGGCAGTTTCACTTCGCCTTCACCGGCGCGGTAGGGGCGTGCGGTCTGGGCCGCGGCGCCGCCCACGGCATGGAGCACGGCGTCGGCATAGGCGTTGCGGTTGAAGAGCTGTGCGGCGGCGGCGTCGGTGTAGCGCTTGAGCGGCGAGGCGGCCACGGCCAGCAGCAGGCTCAGGGCCAGCAGGCCCAGCGTGGCGGTCATCAGACGGCTGCTACTGCCGGCGCTGCAGGCCGGGTCGCGCCCGGGCAGCACGTTCCAGAACAGGATGGCCCCGGCCCGGGCCAACCCCACCAGCGTGAGAAAGCCCGCCACCAGCACCATCGTCCACACCCAGGCGTGCGCGGGCGACGCGGCGGCACTCTCCAGCACCATCAGCTTGCCCAGAAAGCCGGGCAACGGGGGCAGGCCGGCCGCCGACGCGGCACCCAGCAGCGTCATCAGCCCCAGCAGCACCGGCTGCGCCACCGGGGGGGAGGGCTGCAGGTGGTCTCCGGCCGAGCCGCGCTGCGACGCCACCAGCTCCACCAGCAGGAACAAGGCCGCCATCACCAGCGTGCTGTGCACCATGTAGTACAGCGCCGCAGACAGGGCCGCCGGCGTGAAGAGGCCCACGGCCGCGAGGATGGTGCCGACCGACGCCACGGTGAGGTAGGACACCAGGCGCGCCAGGCTGTGCGCGGCCAGCGCGCCCAGCACTCCCAGGGCAATGGTGGCGAGCGCGATGGGCAGCAGCCAGGGCGCGGCGGCCAGCGCCGCGTGGCCGGCTCCGTCGCCCAGCATCACGCCATGCACGCGGATGATGCTGTAGACGCCCACCTTGGTCATGATGGCAAAGAGTGCTGCCACCGGTGCGCAGGCGGCTGCGTAGGTGGTGGGCAGCCACAGGTACAGCGGCACCACGGCGGCCTTGAGCCCGAACACCACCAGCAGCACCAGCGCCCCGGCCTTGAGCAGCGTGGCCTGCTGGGGCTCCAGCTGCGTGATGCGCAGGGCCAGGTCCGCCATGTTCAGCGTGCCCGTGAGCGCGTAGATGATGGCCAGGCCGATCAGGAACAGCGCCGATGCCACCAGGTTGAGCACCACGTAATGCAGGCCCGCCTTGAAGCGGTCGCGCCCCTGGCCGTGCACCATCAGCACGTACGAAGCGATGAGCAGCACTTCAAAGAACACGAACAGGTTGAACAGGTCGCCCGTGACGAACGCGCCCGACAGCCCCATGAGCTGGAAGTGGAACAGCGCATGAAAATGGCGGCCATGGCTGTCCCAGCCGCCCGTGGCGTACCACAGCACGGGCACGGCGATGGTCCAGGTCAGGGCCAGCATCAGGGCGCTGAGGCGGTCTACCACCAGCACGATGCCGAAGGGGGCAGGCCAGGCACCCAGGGGGTACACGGTGATGGGGCCCGCCGCCGCTTCGGTCAGCAGCCGCCATGCCAGCACGGCGCCCAGCATGACCGATGCCATGCTGACTGCGCGCCGCACGCGCAGCTGCAGGCCCCCGTGGCTGGCCTGACCACCACCGTCGCCGATGAGCAGCAGGGCCACGGCCGTGAACAGGGGCAGCAGCACCGGCAGCACCGGCAGGTGCATGGAGAAGAACGTGTTCAGCAGGTCGCTCATGCTGCTCCATCCCGCTGCGAGGGGCCGGTGGTGGCGTGGCCGGGCTCGTGCCCGTCCACGTGGTCGCTGCCCGTTTCGTGGCGGGTGCGCAGGGCCAGTTCAATCACGAAGCCGGTGGTGGCAAAGCCGATCACGATGGCCGTGAGCACCAGGGCCTGGGGCAGCGGGTCTGCCACCGCGCCGCCCTCCGACAGGATGGGCGCGGCGTTTTGCCAGAGCCGGCCCATGGCAAAGATGAAGACGTTGACGGCGTAGCCCAGCAGGCTCAGGCCGATGACGACGGGCCAGGTGCGGCCGCGCAGGATGAGGTAGATGCCGGTGGCGGTGACCGCACCGATGCCGGTGGCCACCAGAAATTCGAGGCTCATGCTTGGACTCCGTCGGGAGGGTTGCGGGGCGCAGCGGGCTGCGAAGGGCCGGATTCGCGCGTGACCGATCCCAGGGTGGACAGCGTGAGCAGGGTGGCGCCGACCACGGTGATGTAAACGCCCAGGTCGAACAGCGCCGCAGTGGCCAGCGGAATATCGCCCAGCACCGGCAGGTGGGGATGGCCGTGGGCGCTGGTGAGGAACGGCTGGCCGAACAGAAACGCCCCCACGCCCGTCAGCCCTGCAATGCCCAGGCCCACACCGATCCAGCGCACGAACCGCAGGCCGCCCTCCGCGCGCAGCACCGCTTCGGCGCGCGACTGGCCCAGGGCCATGTACTGCAGCACCAGGGCCACGGCCGTCACCAGGCCGGCGATGAACCCGCCACCGGGCAGGTTGTGCCCGCGCATGAAGATGTACAGCGTGACGACCAGCGCCAGCGGCAGCACCACACGTGCCGCCACGCGCAGCATCAGCGGCTGCGCAGCAAAGGTGAAAGGCTGGCCCTGCGCGTCGGTGGTCGGCCGGCGGGTGCGCATGCCGTCCATGAGTGCCAGCACGCCGATGGCGGCAATGCCCAGCACGGTGATTTCGCCGAACGTGTCATAGCCCCGGAAGTCCACGAGGATCACGTTGACCGCGTTCGTGCCGCCTCCGGCAATGGCCGACTGGTTGAGGAAGTACCAGGCGATGGAGTCGTGGTCGCGCGTGAGCATGACCCACGCCAGCCAGGCGATGCCGGCGCCGCCCGCCAGCGCCAGCGACGCGTCGCGCAAGCGGCGGCCGGGCGCGGATTCGCGCGGCGTGTGGCGGGGCAGCAGGGCCAGGCCCATGAGCAGCAGCACGGTGGACACCACTTCGACGGTGAGCTGCGTCAGCGCCAGGTCGGGCGCCGACAGCCCGACGAAGCTCAGCGACGTGACCAGGCCCACCACGCCCGTGACCACCACCGACTGAAACCGGTCGTGGTGCTTGAGCACAAGCCATGCGCATGCGGCCAGCAGCAGGCCCCACAGCACCAGTGCGGGCAGGTTCACGGGCAGCAGTTCGCGGTTGCCCGTGCCCGGCGCCTGGCCCGACAGCACCGGCACGGCCACGGCGGCCACGCAGGCCATCACCATCCAGGCGACGTAGCGTTGCAGCGAGCCGATTTCGAGCAGCGAGGTGATGCGGCCCGCAGCGCCGAACACGCGGTCGGTGCCGCGCGTGAAGAGGTTCGAGCCGGTGAGGGCGCCAAACCATCCTTCGGAGGCGATGCGGTGCAGGCGTCCGCCGCGGGCCAGCTGCAGGTACAGCGCCACGCCGGCGGCCAGGGCCACCGCGCTCAGCAGCAGCGGCAGGTTGAAGCCATGCCAGATGGCGAGGTGGTATTCGGGCGGCGGTGCGCCCAGCAGGGCGGTGGACGCCAACTGCACCAGCGGGCCGAGTGTGAGCGCGGGAACGATGCCGACCACGATGCAGATGGCGGCCAGCAACGCCACGGGCGCCTTCATGCCGATGGGGGGCTCGTGCGGGTGCGGGTTGGGCAGATTGCGCGGTGCGCCGTTGAAGAACACGTCATGCACCAGCCGCGCCGAGTACGCCACGCTGCACAGCGCCGCCAGGGTCGCCAAGGCGGGCACCAGCCAGCGCCATCCGCCGCCTTGTGCAAAGGCCACGGTCTCGGTGAGAAACATTTCCTTGGAGAGGAAGCCGTTGAACAGCGGCACCCCTGCCATGGCGGCAGCGGCCACCATGGCCAGCGTGGCGGTCCAGGGCATCAGCTTGTACAGGCCGCCCAGCTGTCGCATGTCGCGCGTGCCGGTTTCATGGTCCACGATGCCGGCCGTCATGAACAGCGCTGCCTTGAAGCTTGCGTGGTTCAGAATGTGGAACACCGCCGCCACGGCGGCCAGCGGAGAGCCCAGGCCGATGAGAAAGGTGATGAGCCCCAGGTGGCTGATGGTGGAGTACGCCAGCAAGCCCTTGAGATCGTGCTTGAAGATGGCGATGAACGCGGCGAAGGCCACGGTGACGAGCCCTGCGGTGGACACGATGCCCACGAACAGCTCGGTGCCCCCAATGACGGGCGTGAGGCGGGCCAGCAGGAAGATGCCGGCCTTCACCATGGTGGCCGAGTGCAGGTAGGCCGAAACCGGCGTGGGGGCCGCCATGGCCTGCGGCAGCCAGAAATGGAACGGGAACTGCGCGCTCTTGGTGAAGCAGCCCAGCAGGATCAGGATCAATGCGGCGGGGTAGCGCGCGTCGGCTTGAATCTTGGGGGCCATCGCCATCATCTGGCTGATCTCGTATGTGCCCGCAATCTGGCCCAGCAGCACAAAGCCCCCGAGCATGGCCAGGCCGCCACCGCCGGTCACGGCAAGTGCCATGCGCGCGCCCGCACGTGCGTCGGCGCGGTGGTTCCAGTAGCCCACCAGCAGAAACGAAGAAATGCTGGTCAGCTCCCAGAACACGATGAGCAGCAGCACGTTGTCGGACAGCACGATGCCCAGCATGGCCGCCATGAACAGCATCAGCGTGCTGTAGAACTTGCCTGCCGGGTCGTCCGCGCCCAGGTAGTTGTGCGCATACAGAATGATGAGCAAGCCCATGCCGGTGATCAGCAGCGCAAACATCAGCGAAAGGCCATCCAGGCGCAGTCCGATGTTGAGGCCGATCTCGGGCACCCAGGGAATGAACTGGCGCAGCACCTCGCCATCGAACACGGCGGGGGCCTGCATGAGCAGCAGGCCGAGGCTGGCAGCCGTGACCGCTGCAGCAACCCACGCGGTGCGCATGCGATGGCTTGGGTGGTGAAGAAGGGCGCCGGACCAGCCCGTCAGGGTGGTGCCCGCGAGCAGCGGCAGCAAGATGATGAGCAGCAGCACGGTGTCCTATCCAGTCAAGTCAGCCTTCCATTCTAGGCAGGCCTATGCATGTCCCCCCGTTGCGGGGGGTGAAGAAAAACCTCTGGCGCCGCACTCGCCGCAGCACGGCCACGCGCGGCGCCAAACGGGTTTCAGTGCTTGGTATCCGGTCCGGCCATCAGCCGGTCGGTCAGTGCGATGGCCAGCGCGCTGAGCAGGAACACCACGTGGATGATGGTCTGCCACATCAGCACCTGCAGCTCGTAGTTGGCGGCGTTGATGAAGGTCTTGAGTAGGTGGATCGAGCTGATGCCGATGATGGCCGTCGCGAGCTTCACCTTCAGCACGGAGGCGTTCACATGGCTCAGCCATTCCGGCTGGTCGGGATGGTGTTCAAGCCGCAGGCGCGACACGAAGGTCTCGTAGCCGCCCACGATCACCATGATCAACAGGTTGGAGATCATGACCACGTCGATCAGCGCCAGCACCACCAGCATGATGATGGTCTCGTTGAGGGAGGTCACGGTCGCATCGCTCTTGTAGCCAATGCTGGACACCAGTTTCTGCAGCGCCGTAGTGTCGCCGAACACGGCCTCGATCAGGTGCACCAGCTCCACCCAGAAGTGGAAGACATAGACCGCCTGCGCCAGGATGAGGCCCAGGTAGAGCGGCAGCTGCAGCCAGCGGCTGGCGAAGATCAGGGCCGGCAGGGGCCGCATGGGGGAAGTGGTCGGAGGAAGGGGCTGCGACATGGGAGTCTGGATGGTGGGTGGGGCAATGCAAGAGACGCGCGATTCTAGTGCGCTGCCCTGGATGCTTGTTGACATGACCATGGGGTGATGGCTGCGTGACACGGGGGCCATGTTCTGTAAGCTTTGCGCCAGTCAGTGGCCTGTAAGTGCCGCGGCCGACAGTACCGCCCAATTTCATCAGAACCAGGAGACAACACCATGAGCGCCCCCACATCTGCGATCGAGTCCGTACTGGTGGAGAACCGCGTGTTCCCGCCCGCAGACGCCGTCGTCAAGGCGGCCCGCGTGTCCGGCATGGCGGGCTACGAGGCGCTGTGTGCCGAGGCGGACAAGGATTTCGAGGGCTTTTGGGCCCGCCAGGCGCGCGAGAACGTGGTGTGGACCAAGCCCTTCACCCGCACGCTGGACGAGTCAAACGCGCCCTTCTTCCAGTGGTTCGCCGATGGCGAGCTCAACGCATCGGCCAACTGCCTGGACCGCCATATCGGTACCCCGACCGAGAACAAGACGGCCATCATCTTCGAGGCGGACGATGGCGCCGTGACCCGCGTGACCTACAAGGAGCTGCTGGCCCGGGTGGGGCAGTTTGCAAACGCCCTCAAGGCGCATGGGGTGAGCAAGGGCGACCGCGTCCTGATCTACATGCCTATGACCATCGAGGGCGTGGTGGCCATGCAGGCCTGCGCACGCATCGGGGCCACGCACAGCGTGGTGTTTGGCGGGTTCAGCGCCAAGGCCGTGCAGGAGCGCATCATCGACGCCGGTGCGGTGGCCATCATCACTGCCAATTTCCAGATGCGCGGTGGCAAGGAGCTGCCCCTCAAAGCCATCATCGATGAAGCGCTGGCGATGGGCGGCTGCGACACCATCCGCAATGTGTTCGTCTACCAGCGCACCCCCACGGCGTGCAACATGGTCGAAGGGCGCGACAAGACCTTTGCCGACGCGCTGGCCGGGCAGCCAAGCGAATGCGCCCCGGTGCCTGTGGGGGCGGAACACCCCCTGTTCATTCTGTACACCAGCGGTTCCACCGGCAAGCCCAAGGGCGTGCAGCACAGCACCGGAGGCTATCTGCTGTGGGCCAAGCTCACCATGGACTGGACCTTCGACCTGCGGCCCGAAGACGTGTTCTGGTGCACGGCCGACATCGGCTGGATCACCGGCCACACTTACGTGGCCTACGGGCCGCTGGCCGCAGGTGCCACGCAGGTGGTCTTTGAAGGGATTCCCACCTACCCCCACGCGGGCCGGTTCTGGCAGATGATCGAGCGGCACAAGTGCACCATCTTCTACACCGCGCCCACGGCCATCCGCTCGCTCATCAAGGCGGCCGAAGGCGATGCCGCCGTGCATCCCGCGCGCTCGGACCTGTCCAGCCTGCGCATCCTGGGCAGTGTGGGCGAGCCCATCAACCCCGAAGCCTGGATGTGGTACTACCGCAATGTGGGCGGAGAGCGCTGCCCCATCGTGGACACGTTCTGGCAAACGGAAACCGGCGGCCACGTCATCACCCCGCTGCCGGGCGCGACCCCGCTGGTGCCGGGCAGCTGCACGCTGCCGCTGCCGGGCATCACGGCCGCCATCGTGGATGAAACGGGCAACGACGTGGCCCATGGTGCCGGTGGCATCCTGGTCATCAAGCGCCCCTGGCCCAGCATGATCCGCACGATCTGGAACGACCCCGAGCGTTTCAAGAAGAGCTATTTTCCCGAAGAACTCAAGGGCTACTATCTGGCCGGCGACGGCGCGGTGCGCAGCGCTGACCGCGCCTATTTCCGCATCACGGGCCGCATCGACGATGTGCTGAACGTGTCTGGCCACCGCATGGGCACCATGGAGATCGAGTCCGCACTGGTGGCCAAGACCGACCTGGTGGCTGAGGCCGCCGTGGTGGGCCGCCCCGACGACGTGACGGGCGAGGCCATCTGCGCCTTCGTGGTGCTCAAGCGCGCGCGCCCCACGGGCGATGAGGCCAAGCAGATTGCCAACGAACTGCGAACCTGGGTGGCCAAGGAGATCGGCCCCATTGCCAAGCCCAAGGACATCCGCTTCGGCGACAACCTCCCCAAGACCCGCAGCGGCAAGATCATGCGCCGACTGCTGCGCAGCATCGCCAAGGGCGAAGCCATCACCCAAGACACCAGCACCTTGGAGAACCCTGCAATTCTTGATCAATTGGCCAAGCCCAATTGACCGAGAAGGGCGCCAGAGGCGCCCGCGCGCAGCGCTTGCAGGGTTCGTGGACACTCATATCGCCGAAGGCGATGTGACGTGGCCACGGAACCCCTCCCGTCATTCACCGCACGCATTCATTGCTGCGCGCGCTGTAGGACGCCAGCGGAAAAATCCTTCCATCGTGTTCCGGCCGCCTTCCCATGGGGTACAACCGTAGCATTGCGCTGCCTGTGAGATGTGTCTGGCGCGCGTTGACTGGAGGAGTTCACCATGCACCTGCGATCTGTTGTTCTGCTGTTGACCGTGCTGGCCATCGGGGCGTTGGCGGCATTCAACTGGCCCGCACTGTCCGAGCCATCGGCCGTGTCCCTGGGCCTCACGACCATCGAAGCTCCGCTCGGGCTCGTCATGCTGGCGTTGACCGCGCTGCTGGCCGTGATCTTCGTCGCTTACGTGCTCTCTCTGCAGGGGTCGGTGTTGATGGAAACGCGCCGGCACACCAAGGAGCTGCAGGCCCAGCGCGAGCTTGCCGACAAGGCCGAGGCTTCGCGGTTCACGGAATTGCGGTCGTTTCTGGACGCGCAGCACCAGCAGTCCCATGCCGCCGTGCTCGAACGGCTGGATGCCCTCGAAGCTCGTCTGGCTGCCCGCGCACAGGAGTCCGACAACACGACGGCGGCGTATGTGGGGCAACTGGAGCAGCAGTTGCGCGACCGGGAATCCCGCGCGGTCATTCCCGCTGTTTGACAGCCGTTCGCCAAAAAAAAGCCACCGCGTGGGCGGTGGCAGTGGCGATCGACGTATGCCTGAAGAGGGTTTCGCCGTAAGCAGCGGCGCCTTACTTTTGCGTCAGCACCCAGGCCGCGAGCTTCTTGGCTTCCGCATCGTTCACCTGGGCATTCGCAGGCATCGGCACCGGGCCCCACACGCCCGCGCCACCCTTGATGATCTTGGCGGCCAACTTGTCCACGGCGTCCTTCTGGCCCGCATACTTGGCCGCCACTTCCTTGTACGAGGGGCCGACCAGCTTCTTGTCGGTGGCGTGACATGCCATGCAATTTTTCGCGGTGGCGAGCGCCTGGTCGGCCATCGCGGGGGCGGCCACCGACAGCGTCAGGGCGAGTGTGATCAGGATGCGCGTCATGGTGGGGATTCCTGTGGTTGGGTTACAGTGCTTTCAATGGAATTGTAGTGATTCAGGTTGACCTGCCTGGGTTCACTTTTCAACGGATTGCGTGCGGTGTTTTCAGGAGGCGGCTATGTATCTGCTCGGACTTTCGGTTCTGTTACTGGCATTGAAATATCTCGAAATCGGGCCCGTGGCCCAGTGGTCATGGTGGTGGGTGCTGTCGCCCTTTGCCCTCACGGCACTATGGTGGGTCTGGGCTGATGCTACCGGGTATACCAAACGTAAAGCCATGGAAAAGATGGAGCAGCGCAAGCAGGACCGCATCAACAAGCACAAGGAAGCGCTGGGCATGCGCCCCCGCAAGCCGCACTGACGGACAGAGTACGCGCCGGGCGCTGCCGACTTTGCGCGCGGTGTTCGCCCGATTTTGACGAATGGCAACAAAAAACCCGTGGCATTCGGTGCCACGGGTTTTTTGTTGTGCGTCAGGCAGGCACGCAGGCAGGCGGGTTGCTCAATAGGCGTCCAGCACAGCGCCCTTGCTCGCGCTCGATGCGTTGAAGGCGAATTTCGCCTGCACGCCGCGGGTGTAGCGCGGGGCGGGGGCCGTCCAGCCGGCGCGGCGCTTGGCGATCTCGTCGTCGGCCACGTTCAGCTGCAGCAGCAACTGGCGTGCGTCGATGGTGATGCTGTCGCCCTCGTTCACAAAAGCGATGGTGCCGCCTGCTGCGGCCTCGGGTGCCACGTGGCCCACCACCATGCCCCAGGTGCCGCCGGAGAAGCGGCCGTCGGTGATCAGGCCCACGCTCTCGCCCAGGCCGGCGCCGATGAGCGCGCCGGTGGGGGCCAGCATCTCGGGCATGCCGGGGCCGCCCTTGGGGCCCAGGTAGCGCAGCACCATCACGTCGCCAGCCTTGATCTTGCCGTCCAGGATGGCCTGCAGCGCCGACTGCTCGTCGTCGAACACGCGGGCCGGGCCGGTGATCACGGGGTTCTTCAGGCCCGTGATCTTGGCGACGGCGCCTTCGGGGCTCAGGTTGCCCTTCAGGATGGCCAGGTGGCCCTGCTCGTACATGGGGTTGTCGATGTTGCGGATCACGTCCTGGTCGGCGCGCGGCACATCGGGGACGTCCTTGAGCACTTCGGCCACCGTCTTGCCGCTGATGGTGATGCAGTCGCCGTGCAGCAGGCCGGCGTTGAGCAGCACCTTCATCACTTGCGGAATGCCGCCGGCGCGGTGCAGGTCCACGGCCAGGTACTTGCCGCTGGGCTTGAGGTCGCACAGCACGGGCGTCTTCTTGCGGATGCGCTCGAAGTCGTCGATGTCCCACTCCACGCCCGCGGCGTGGGCAATGGCCAGGAAGTGCAGCACGGCATTGGTCGAGCCGCCCGTGGCCATGATCACGGCCACGGCGTTCTCGATGGCCTTCTTGGTCACGATGTCGCGGGGCTTCAGGTCCATCTTGATGGCCTCGATCAGCACCTTGGCCGATTCCTTGGCCGAGTTCATCTTCTCGTCGTGCGGGTTGGCCATGGTGGACGAATACGGCAGGCTGATGCCCAGGGCCTCGAAGGCGCTGGACATGGTGTTGGCGGTGTACATGCCGCCGCACGAGCCCGTGCCGGGGATGGCGCGCTTTTCGATTTCCTTGAGGTCGAAGTCGCTCAGCTTGCCTGCGGCGTTCTCGCCCACGGCCTCGAACACGCTCACGATGTTCAGGTCCTGGCCCTTGTAGCTGCCGGGCAGGATGGTGCCGCCGTACACATAGATGGCGGGCACGTTGGCGCGCAGCATGCCCATCAGGCCGCCGGGCATGTTCTTGTCGCAGCCACCGACCACCAGCACGCCGTCCATCCACTGGCCGCCCACGCAGGTTTCGATGCAGTCGCTGATGACCTCGCGGCTCACCAGGCTGTACTTCATGCCTTCGGTGCCCATGGCCATGCCGTCCGAGATGGTGGGCGTGCCGAACACCTGGGCATTGCCACCCGCTTCCTCGATGCCGGCGATGGCCGCGTCAGCGAGTTTTTGCAGGCCGCTGTTGCAGGGGGTGATGGTGCTGTGGCCGTTGGCCACGCCGACCATGGGCTTCACGAAGTCGCCTTCCTCGTAGCCCATGGCGTAGTACATGGAGCGATTGGGTGCGCGCGACTTGCCCTGGGTGATGTTGGCGCTGCGGTGGTTGATGGGCTTGATCGGGATGGTCTTGCTGTCTGCCATGGAGGGTCCTTGTGGGGGCGTTGTTGTATGGGGGGGGCGGCGCGTGCGCAGTTGCCGCAAAGACGGGGTGCAAGTATGCGAGGTTTGGCGCGGCGTTTCCAATCCCTTTCGCCTGCTTCAGTAATATATAAAACATATCAATGGATCACCGCCGCAATGAAAGAAGCACTCATCGACGTGCGCGCATGGCGCCAGTTCGTGGCCGTGGCCGAGGAGCTGCACTTCGGCCGCGCCGCCCTGCGGCTGCACATGACGCAGCCGCCGCTCACCCAGGCCATCGCGCAGATGGAGCGCTCGCTGGGCGTGATGCTGTTCGACCGCACGCGTCGCCGCGTGGCGCTCACGCCGGCCGGTGAGGCGCTGCTGCCCGATGTGCGGGACTTTCTGGAGCGGGCCCAGGCCCTGCCCGTGCGGGCGCGCGCGGCTGCGGCGGGCGAGGTGGGTCGGGTGCGCCTCGCGTTTGTCTCCACCATCGGTTTCGAGCGGCTGCCCGAATGGGTGCGCGACTTTCGCCTGCTGTGTCCCCAGGTGGCGCTGGAGCTGGTGGAAGCCACCGGCGACGTGCAGCGCGAGCTGTTCTCGCGCGGCGAACTCGATGCCGGGCTGATGCTGCACTCGCCCGGTTTCGCTCCGCCCGAGCTGGCACGCCTGGCCGTGCGCGAGGAGCCGCTGGTGCTGGCCCTGCCCGAGCGCCACCCCCTGGCGCAGGCATCGCGCCTGGACCTCGCACAGGTGCTGGCCGAGCCGCTGGTGATCTTCCCGCGCCGCATAGTGCCTTCGTTGCACGACGCGATCTTTGCGCTGTACCACGCGGCCGGGCGCGTGCCCGTGGTGGCGCAGGAAGCCATCCAGATGCAGACCATCGTCAACCTGGTCTGGGGCGGCCTGGGTGTGGCCTGGGTGCCCGAAAGCGTGACGCAGTTCCGCCGCGAAGGGGTGGTCTACCGGGCTGCCGATGCCCTGGCGCCTTCCGCGCCGGGCCGCCCGCGCTCTCCGGCCAGGGCCTCGCAGGTTTCGGCAGGGCAGGCCACCGCAGTGCAGGGGCTGCCCGTGTGCGAGACCAGCCTGGTCTGGCCCCCGGCACTCAACAACCCGGCGCTTGCGCGCTTCATCGGATTTCTGCAGGAGCGGACGGGGCCGATGCGGAACGCACGAACAGCAGGGCCGCTGCCACCGCCAGCAGGGGCAGCGCCACGGCGTTGATGGCGGTCCAGCCCACGCCGCTGAGCAGGGCGCCGGAGGCGAACGACATCACGGCCGCCACGACGCCATTGGCCAGCTGCATGAGCGCCTGCGCCTGCCCGCGCTCTTCGGCGGCGTGGTGCTCTGCGAGCAGCGTGGTGCCGGCAATCACCATCAGATTCCAGCCCGTTCCCAGCAGAAACGAGCTGGCCAGGAACTCGGTGAACGACAGGCCCGACAGCGCCACCACCGCACTCAGCGCCAGGCAGGCCGCGCCCGCCGTGGCGACGCTGCGGCTGCCAAAGCGGTCCACCAGCACGCCCGAGAACAGCGCAGGCGCGAACATGCCGATCACGTGCCACTGGATCACCTGCGCAGCCGATGCGGCGGAGAAACCGCACACCTCCATCGCCAGGGGCGTGGCGTTCATCACCAGAATCATCAGCCCGTGGCCGATGGCCGTCATGCCCACCGCAGCGCGCAGGCCGGGGCGGCCCAGCAGGGCGCGCAGAACGGCCAGCCCCCCGGGTGCAGGCTGCGGCACTGCGCCTTCGCGCAGGCGCGCCATCACGGCCCAGCCCAGCGCAGACAGCACCGCAATCGCCAGGTAGGCGCCTGCCAGCGGCGTGGCCAGCACGTTGCGTGACCACAGCGCCAGCGGCGGCGCAAAGAACGCGGCACACAGGCCGCCAGCCACCACGCAGGCCGCGGCGCGGCCCTTTTGCGTTGGGTCCACCGCTTCCAGCGCCGCGTAGGTGTAGTAGCCCGACGACGCCTGGTAGGCGCCGATGGACAGCATGCCGATGCAAAACACGGTGAAGCTGCCCCACTGCACGCCCGCCATGCTGACGAGACCCCCGGCCACACCAAAAAGAGCGCCGACCTGCAGACCTGCACGCCGCCCCCGGCGCTGCATGAACAGCGACAGCGGCTGCACCGACACAAGGTGGCCCAGCACCAGCAGCGCCAGCGGCAGTGTGGCGAGCGAAGGCGACGGCGCCAGCCGTGCCCCCACGATGGAGGTCAGCGTGATGCCGATGATGGAGCAGCCCCAGTACAGGGCCTGGCCCGCAAACAGCAGGCGAACGGAAGCATTGCGCAAGAGCAGCATGACGGTCTTTCAGGGGAGGCGCCGGGATGGCGCGAAAGGGGGGAAAAGCGTCCGGGCGCGGATCAGTCGAGCGGGGTGCCCGCGCCGAAGCGCTGCGCATAGGCCTGCGGGCTCACGGCACGGTGCTTGTGAAAGCTGCGGCGCAGGTTCTCGGGGTGATCGAATCCGCACAGCCGCGCCACGGTGGAGACCGAGGCCTGGGCTTGCGAGAGCAGCGTGGAGGCTGCCTCCACCCGCACCCGCTCCACATAGCGGCCGGGCGTGGTGCCCAGCTCGCGCTGGAACACCCGCGTCAGCGTGCGCGGCGGCATGCAGGCGCGCTCGGCCAGCGCGTCCAGCGACAGGTCGCCGCCCAGCTGCGTCGGAATCCATTCCAGCAGGGCCGCCAGCCGGGGTGCATGCCGGGTTTCGGGGGCGAGCATCGCGCTGAACTGCGCCTGCCCGCCAGGCCTGCGCATGAACATCACCAGCCGCCGCGCCACGGCCAGCGCCATGGGGCGGCCCAGGTCGGCCTCGACCAGTGCCAGCGCCAGGTCGATGCCGGCGGTGACTCCGGCCGACGTGAAGATGTGGCTGTAGACCGGGCTGGCCGCGTCATAGGTGTGCAGGCAGTCGTCGTCCACCTGCACTTCGGGAAAGTCGCGGCGAAGCTGGTCGGTGCGGCACCAGTGGGTGGTGGCATGCAGCCCGTCGAGCAGCCCGGCCTGGGCCAGCAGCAGCGCGCCAGAGCAGACGGAGCCCAATCTGCGCACCTGCGGTTCCGCGTTGCGCAGCCACTGCTGCAGGGGGGTGTTGCCCAGCTGGGCGATGACTCCGTCCCCGCCTGCGACCAGCAGTGTGTCCAGGCTCGCGGGGTCCAGCGTGCGCCAGCCCGCATCGGCCACCAGCGCAAACCCGGCCGACGTGGTCACCGGCCCCGGAGCCTGCGCCACCAGGCGCAGCGCGTACGCGGGCGGCAACCCGTGGCCGGTGCGCTCGGCGTTGGCCGAGCCGAAGACCTGCAAGGGCCCGACCGCGTCCAGGCTCATCACGTCGGGGTAGATCAGGCAGGCGATGGTGCGGGTGGGCTCGGGCATGGCGCCAGTGTCGGCGTTCGCTGGCTTGGCCGCAATGACAACCATCCCATAGATCTGGCCACCATCGCGCACGCTTCAGCGCGCGGGCTGGCACCAAGCGCGGGGAGCTATCCCGTGCATCGCCAAAGGGTCGCCGCCCCCACCAGGCGTGGCGGCGACTTCGGTGTTCGATGCAGGGGCCTCAGAAGTCCACTTGCGCCGACAGCATCAGCGTGCGCGGCGCGCCCACGGTGGTGTAGCCCGATGCCGTCACCCAGTACGCCTTGTCGGAGACGTTTTCAAGGTTTGCGCGCAAGACCACCGGCTTGCCCGAGATCCTGGTGGCGTAGCGAGCGCCAATGTCCACGCGCGTCCAGGCGGGCATGCGCAGGGTGTTGGCGGCGTCATAGAAGATGGCCGAGGTATTGATCACGCGGCCGTTCAGGCTCAGGCCCTGCACCCAGGGCGTGTCCCAGTCGAGGCCCAGGTTGAACGTGCGGTCGGGCACGCCGTTGGCGTCCTTGCCCTGGTTCACGCCGCCCGCCGTGCGCGCGAGCTTGGCGGTGGTGAACGAGGCGCTGGCCATGGCGCGCAGGCCGCGCTGGATCTCGCCGTAGGCGGTCAGCTCCAGCCCGCGCACGCGGGTTTCGCCGCCGAAGCTGTACACGTTGGTCACGGGGTCCGTCATGGAGCCGGGCCGTTCGATCTGGTAGAGCGCGGCCTGCGTCATCAGGCGGCCCCAGTCGACCTTCACGCCCATCTCCAGCTGCTTGGACTTCTGCGGCGCGAAAACCTGGCCTGCATTGGCCGTGGTCGGCCCGGCAATTCCCCCGGCCTGCAGTCCGGCCGTGTAGTTGCCATACACCGAGATGTTGCGCGCGGGCTTCAGCACCACGCCCGCCAGCGGTGTGATGGCATCGGCCTTGTAGCTGGTGGCGCCTGCGGCAGTCTTTTGGTGGATGGTCTGCTCGCGCACGCCCAGCGACACCAGCAGGCGGTCGTTGAAGAAGCCCATGGTGTCTGCCAGCGCCAGGCTCGAGTGCACCAGCTCGCCGGTCTTGCTGGGCTCGCCGCGCGGGAAGGTGATGGTGGGCAGCGGAGAAGGGTTGTAGATGTTGGAGGTGACCGCGTTGGTGGTCAGCTGGTAGAAGTAGCCGCTTTCCCGGTCCATGCGGTTGGCCGCAACCACCAGGGTGTGGCCCACGCCGCCGGTCTTGAAGCGCGTGCGCGCGCCAATCTCGCCCGACGTCGTCTTGTTGTACTCGTCGTAGTAGCCGTTGCGCACCGAAAAATCCCCCTGCGCGTTGATGCGCGGGCCGGCGGTGGGGAAGTGCTGGTCGCTCGTCACGTCGCTGTAGCCCAGGCCGCCATACACCACGGTGCTGTCGGTGATGTCGTATTCCGCGCGGGTGATCACGGTCTTGGCGGCGTCGGTCAGCACCGTGCCGGGGTTCCAGTTGGTGCGGTTGTCGGGCACGGCAGGCACCTGCGAGATGCCGGCCAGAAAAGCGCTCTGCGGGCGGTACTCGGTGGTCTTGCCGCTCGATGCGAGCAGGTCGGCGGACCAGCGCAGGCGGGCACCGGCGTAGTCCACGCCCAGCGCGCCCAGCTCCAGGCGCTGGCGGCCGCCATCGATGTTGCCTTCGCCATTGCGCGCCACCAGGTTGCCGCGCACGCCCCACTGGTTGTCCTCGCCGAAGCGGCGGCCCACGTCCAGGTGTGCGCCAAACTGGGCCTTGCCCATGTAGGTGGTGGTCAGGCGGGTCAGGGGGGTGTCTGCGGCGCGCTTGGTCACCACGTTGATGCTGCCGCCCACGCTGCCGCTCGGGCCCACGCCGTGCAGCAGGGCGCCGGGGCCCTTGAGCACCTCCACCCGCTCGACCATCTCGAGCGGCATGCGGGTGGAGGGCACCAGGCCGTACAGGCCGTTCAGGCTGGTGTCGCGGGCCGACACGCCAAAGCCGCGGATCTGGAAGTCTTCACCGTAGCCGCCGCGCGCCTGCAGGGTGCGCACCGACGCGTCGTTCATCACCACGTCCGACACGGTGAGGCCTTGCTGGTTCTCGATGAGTTCGGCGGTGTAGTTGGTGGCGCTGAAGGGCACGTCCATCAGGTCGGTCTTGCCCATCAGCCCCAGATCGCCGCCGCGCGCAAGCTGGCCGCCGGAATAGGTCTTCTGCAGGCCGCCGATGGACTCGGCCTGGTCGGAGACGACCACGTTCTCAAGGCGGTGTTCCTGGGCGGCAGGCGCTGTCTGCGCCAGTGCGCCGGCCGCGGCCAGCGCCAAACCAGTGCCCAGACAATGGCGCACGACCGAGGCAACAGGGTGAAGGGCGAATCGGCGCGAAGGGTGCAGCCGGAGTGCAGAGCGGGAAGTAGGCATGGGCATCAGGCTTTGCGCACTGTGGGAAGGGGGCGGCGGCACAGACCGCCTGGGCGGCTGCGAGGCCCGCGCACTCCCGGCCGACAGCGGCGCCAAAGCAGAGGAATGGGAACAATAGGGTTGTAAAGAATTGCAAATGATAACAGTACGCATTTGTATTGGCATTTCTGCGGCGCCGTGTCGCAATGCGTGATGGCGGTGACTGACGGCGCTGCCCGGTTGCGGGCCTTGTCGCGCTGGCCGGTCGCACTGCCCGGTCGCGTGGTCTGATCGCGCCGCTGCAAGGCCTGCGCGCACCGCCGATGGCCCGCGCTGGGTGGGCTGCGTGAGAGGGCGGGACAGGCCGGGCACAATACCGCCCACCATGCTGACCTACCCCCACATCGACCCCGTTGCGCTGCAGATCGGCCCGCTGGCCATTCACTGGTACGGCCTGACCTACCTGGCGGCCTTTGCCCTGTTCATGCTGCTGGGCATCCGGCGCCTGCGGCACGAGCCGTTCGCCTCCATCACCGGCCCCGGCGCCTGGACGCGCAAGGACGTGGAAGACATCCTCTTCCTGGGCGTGGCGGGCGTTGTGGTGGGCGGGCGGCTGGGCTACTGCCTGTTCTACAAACCTGGCTACTACCTCAGCCATCCGCTTGAAATCTTTGCGGTGTGGCAAGGCGGCATGGCTTTTCATGGCGGGCTGCTGGGCGTGATCGTGGCCATGCTGTGGTTTGCGCATTCGCGCCAGCGCCCCTGGCTGCAGGTGGCCGATTTTGTGGCGCCCTGCGTGCCCACGGGCCTGGCCGCAGGGCGCGTGGGCAACTTCATCAATGGCGAGCTGTGGGGCCGTTTTGCCAGCCCCGACCTGCCCTGGGGCATGGTGTTTGCGCACAGCGGCTCGATGCAGCCGCGCCACCCATCGCAGGTCTACCAGTTTCTGCTGGAAGGGCTGCTGCTGTTCGTGCTGCTGTGGCTGTATGCGCGCAAGGAGCGCCGCCCGGGCCAGGTGGCTGCGGCCTTCCTGTTTGGCTATGGCGTGTTCCGCTTCATCGCCGAATACTTCCGCGAGCCCGACGCTTTTCTCGGCATCCTGTCGCTGGGGATGAGCATGGGGCAGTGGCTGTGCGTGCCCATGGTTGTGGGGGGGGCGGCGCTGTGGCTGTGGGCGCAGCGCCATCCGCCCGCAGCGCTGGCATCACGCTGAAATATGGGTCAAATTGGCCTGATTAGGTACTTATCTCAGACAGACCCGTTCGCCCTGAGCCTGTCGAAGGGCTGCTGGCAAAGGGCGCCCTGGCTTCGACAAGCTC
>NZ_JBMIRS010000261.1:0-10597 GCF_049198005.1 Paracidovorax sp. MALMAid1276
ACCGACAAGCCCAGGGTGGCCCCCTGGGCGCAGGCGGTAGTGCCGCGCGAGACCGGTTTGTCGTGCGTTGCAGCCGATGCTCCTTCTGCCGCGCGGACTCCTGGGCCTGCCGCCATCAACGGGCCGCCGCAGCGGGCGCGCGGTGTGAGGCAGGCACGGTGGCCACGGCGGGCGGCAGCTCTTTGGCCTGCAGCGTGCGCACCTGGGTGACGAGCTGGTTGTGCGCATCCAGGAAGGCCGCCGCAATCACCTTGCCCTCGTTGGTATTGCTCCAGCCTGCACCGGCGCCGCCGCCCATGCGCCCGAGCACCACACCGCCCACACCCAGGTCGGTGGTGCGCGCGCTGCCTGTGGCGGCGGCCACCTGCTCGGTGGTCTCGTTGTCGGACAGCAGAAGCGCCGTCTGCGCCTCCTTGAACTTGACCTGTTCGACCAGCCCCGCCAGGCCCGCAATGTCGCGCAGCACCGGGATCATGGCCACCACGCCGCCCAGGCCCCGGCCCGCGTCCTGTTCGCTGAAGGTGAGGCTGGGAGTGAGCGTGTACTGCGCCTCATAGCCCTTGCCCCTGGCCACGGTGGAGTTCTGCTGGCGCAGCACGCCCGCATCCTTCAGCTCCTGCTCGCGCACGGTGCCGCGCAGGCCCGCGCCCCGGTCCACCACGCGGAAGCACCCGCTTTGCTGGGCCAGCAGCTTGACCAGCGGCACCGGCGACGGCGGCAGTTGGTAGCCCGAACCCATGACGTAGCCGTGGGGGTTTTCAGCCAGGGCGAGCGTGGCGACGGGCGCATCGCAGCGCACCAGTTCCTTGGCCGCGTTGTTCGCGCCCTGCGGGCCGGCCGATCCGGTGACCACAGAGCCGCCCTGGCCCAGTTCGGTCTTCTTCTCGCCGCAGCCCGGCAGCAGCA
The DNA here is from genome assembly GCF_049198005.1 of Paracidovorax sp. MALMAid1276. Lineage (NCBI taxonomy): Bacteria > Pseudomonadati > Pseudomonadota > Betaproteobacteria > Burkholderiales > Comamonadaceae > Paracidovorax > Paracidovorax sp. MALMAid1276. Next base: position 907 of record NZ_JBMIRS010000261.1, read on the forward strand.
CCGCCACGAGCAACGCCGATGCCATGGCAGCGCACAGCCGCGATGGCGGATGCGGACGCAGGGGGTTTGCATCGCAGGGTGCCGCTGGCGCGCTGCGGGCCGATGGCTGGTCAGAGAACATAGAAAATCTGCCCATGAAAAAAGCGGCCAGGGCCCAAGGCCCCGCCGCTTTGTGGTGTGCCGAACTGCATCCGTGCAGGCGGTCTTGGAAAGGAACCCGGGATCAGGCGGCCTTGACGGCGTCCGGGTTGCGCAGGCGGATGTGCAGCTCGCGCAGCTGCTTCTCATCCACCGGCGAAGGCGCCTGGGTGAGCAGGTCCTGCGCGCGCTGGGTCTTGGGGAAGGCGATCACGTCGCGGATCGACTCGGCGCCCGTCATCAGCGTGATCAGGCGGTCCAGACCGAACGCCAGGCCGCCGTGCGGGGGCGCGCCGTACTGCAGCGCGTCGAGCAGGTAGCCGAACTTGGCCTGCGCGTCATCGGGCGAGATCTTGAGCGCGGTGAACACCTTGCTCTGCACGTCAGCGCGGTGGATACGCACCGAGCCACCGCCCAGTTCCCAGCCGTTGAGCACCATGTCGTAGGCCTTGGCCAGGCACTTGCCCGGATCGGTGTCCATCAGGTCCTCGTGGCCGTCCTTGGGGCTGGTGAAGGGGTGGTGCACGGCCGTCCAGCGGTCTTCTTCCTCATCGTGCTCGAACATGGGGAAGTCCACCACCCACAGCGGGGCCCAGCGGTCTTCAAAGAGGCCGCCCTTCTTTCCGAACTCGCTGTGGCCGATCTTCAGGCGCAGCGCGCCGATGGCGTCGTTGACGATCTTTTCCTTGTCGGCACCGAAGAAGATCAGGTCGCCGTTCTGCGCGCCGGAGAGCTTGAGCACCTTGTCCAGCGCGGCATCGTGGATGTTCTTGACGATGGGCGACTGCAGGCCGTCGCGCCCCTTGGACAGGTCGTTGACGCGGATGTAGGCCAGGCCCTTGGCGCCGTAGATCTTCACGAACTCGGTGTAGGCGTCGATCTCGCCGCGGCTGATGCCGCCGTCTTCGGCCGAGCCGCCGGGCACGCGCAGGGCCACCACACGGCCGCCCTTCATGTTGGCGGCGCCCGAGAACACCTTGAAGTCCACATCCTTCATCACGTCGGTCAGCTCGGTGAATTCGAGCTTCACGCGCAGGTCGGGCTTGTCGGAGCCGAAGCGGTGTGCGGCCTCCTGGTAGGTCATGATGGGAAATTCACCCAGGTCCACGCCCAGCTGGGTCTGGAACACCTCGGTGATCATGCGCTGGAAGATCGCGCGGATCTCTTCCTCGCCCAGGAACGAGGTTTCGCAGTCGATCTGCGTGAACTCGGGCTGGCGGTCGGCACGCAGGTCTTCGTCGCGGAAGCACTTGGTGATCTGGTAGTAGCGGTCGTAGCCGGCCACCATCAGCATCTGCTTGTAGAGCTGGGGCGACTGGGGCAGCGCGAAGAACTGGCCGTCGTGCACGCGGCTGGGCACCAGGTAGTCGCGCGCGCCTTCGGGCGTGCTCTTGCCCAGCATGGGCGTCTCGATGTCGATGAAGCCTTCCTTGTCGAGGAAGTTGCGCACCTGGATGGCGGTCTTGTAGCGCAGCATCATGTTGCGCTGCATGTGCGGGCGGCGCAGGTCCATCACGCGGTGCGTGAGGCGGGTGGTTTCCGACAGGTTCTCGTCGTCCATCTGGAAGGGCGGCGTGACGGAAGGGTTGAGCACGTTCAGCTCGTGGCACAGCACTTCGATCTGGCCGCTCTTGAGCTTGTCGTTGGTGGTGCCGGCGGGGCGGGCGCGCACCACGCCCTTGACCTGCACGCAGAACTCGCCCCGCACGTCCTCGGCGGTCTTGAACATCTCGGCGCGGTCGGGGTCGCACACCACCTGCACATAGCCTTCGCGGTCGCGCAGGTCGATGAAGATCACGCCACCGTGGTCACGGCGGCGGTTCACCCAGCCCGACAGGGTGACGGTTTGGCCCAGCAGGGCTTCGGTCACAAGACCGCAATAGTGGGAACGCATGGCCATGGCAATAACTTCCGGCGCCGCTCAGGCGCTTGGTTGAAAGGGATTCACTGACTTGGAAGACAGGAGCGTGGTGTCCGGCGGGGCCACCACGCCCATCGAAACAATGTATTTGAGGGCGGTGTCCACGCTCATGTCGAGCTCGACGCAGTCGCTCTTGCGCACCATCACGAAATAGCCGCCCGTGGGGTTGGGGGTCGTGGGCACATACACACTCAGGAACTCGTCGCGCAGGTACGCGGCCACCTCGCCGTTGGGCGTGCCGGTCACAAAGGCCACCGTCCAGACCCCCTCGCGCGGCCACTGCACCAGCACCGCCTTGCGAAAAGCGTTGCCGCTTTCAGAGAACAGCGTGTCGGAGACCTGCTTGACGCTGGAGTAGATGGAGCGCACCACCGGAATGCGGTGCACCACCGCGTCGCCCCACTGCACCAGCTTGCGCCCCGCAAAATTGCTGGCGACAGCGCCCACCACCAGCAGGATGAGCAGCGTGAGCACCACGCCGAAGCCGGGCACGTGAAAGCCGATGAGCCGGTCGGGGTGCCAGGACTCCGGCAGGATCTGCAGGGTCTGGTCGAGCGTGCTCACGATCCAGCTCAGCACCCACGCCGTGATCACCCCGGGCACGATCACCAGGAGGCCGGTCAGAAGCCATTTGCGCAGGGCGGACATGAGGGTCTCAGGTGGGGGAAGACGAAGACGAGGAAGCAGAAGAAGATGCACCAGAAGCGGCTCCAGCGCTCGCTGCACTTGAGCTTGTAGCTTCTGATTTTGTAGCAGATGAGCTTGCGGGCGCCGACTCGGTGGAACCACCGGCCTTGGCATCCGCCGCGGGCGCCGAACTGCCGCTGCCGCTGCTGTTGCCGCCGCGGAAATCCGTCACGTACCAGCCCGAACCCTTGAGCTGGAAACCGGCTGCGGTGACCTGCTTGGAGAACGCTTCGGCGCCACACGCGGGGCACACCGTCAGCTGAGGGTCCGAGATTTTTTGCAGCACATCCTTCGCATGGCCGCAGGAGCCGCATTTGTAGGCGTAGATAGGCATGTCAGAGCGTGGACGGTAAATTGCAAAACCCTCAATTATAGGCGGCCCGCCCTTTGGCAAGCCGCCGAAAGCCCGTGCTGCAGAGAGAAGGTGGCGCAGAGGCCGCTCTCAGCCCTCTGCCCCGCCGATTCGGCTCAGGCGACCGTGCCTTCGTAGTGCGTGACGTGGCCCTTGTGGTCTTCGATCCACTGCGGCGCGAGCGAGCCGCCGATCATGCCCACCAGGGCGGCCAGAACGCCGGCCAGCTGCTGGGGAAAGGCCTCGGACAGCATGGGACTGGCCACGAACAGCAGCCACACCCCGAGGCCCATGGCCACGGCCAGGAGCGCGCCCTGGGTGGTGGCACGCTTCCAGTACAGGCCAAACACCAGCGGCACAAAAGCCCCCACCAGCGGCACCTGGTAGGCGCCCGACACCATTTCATAGATGGAGGTGCCCTGCATGGTGATGGCATACATCAGCACGCAGGCCGTGAACACCAGCACCGAGATGCGCATGGCCTTGAGCGTCTGGGCGTCCGTCATGCCCGGACGCAGGTTGTGCAGGATGTTCTCCACAAACGTGGTGGACGGCGCCAGCAGCGTGGCCGAGGCCGTGGACATGATGGCCGACAGCAGTGCGCCGAAGAACGCCACCTGCAGCACCAGCGGCATGCGCTCCATCACGAGCGTGGGCAACACCTTCTGGGGATCTTCCTTCAGCAGCTCCTGCGCCACATCAGGCATCACCAGCACGGCGGCCGTGACCACGAACATGGGGATGAAGGCGAACAGCAGGTACAGGATGCCGCCGATGACGGGCCCCTTGCGGGCGGTTTCGGGGCTGTCGGACGACATCACGCGCTGGAACACGTCCTGCTGCGGGATGGAACCAAGCATCATCGTGATGGCAGCGGCGAAGAAGAATGTCCATTCCTTGGCGCCCCCGGTGGGGAAGAACTGGAACTTGCCTTCGCGCGCAGCGTATTCCACCACCTTGCCGGCGCCGCCGGCCAGGTCGGCCGCATACCAGGCAATGGCCAGCAGGCCCAGGGCGATCACGATCATCTGCACGAAGTCCGTCATGGCCACGGACCACATGCCTCCATACAGGGTGTAGATCAGTACGATGGCCGTGCCGATGACCATGCCCAGGGTGACGGACACCGCGCCCTGCGTGAGCAGGTTGAACACCAGGCCCAGCGCGGTGATCTGCGCAGCCACCCAGCCCAGGTAGCTGAACATGATGATGGCCGAGCAGGCGACCTCGATCACGCGGCCGTAGCGCTGGCGGTAGTAGTCGCCCAGCGTGATGAGGTTCTTCTTGTAGAGCTTGTAGGCAAAGAACAGGCCCACCAGGATCAGGCACATGGAGGCCCCGAACGGGTCCTCCACCACCGAGCCCAGTCCGCCGTCCACGAACCGGGCCGACACGCCCAGCACGGTCTCCGAGCCGAACCAGGTGGCGAACGTGGTGGCAATCACCACCGCCAGGGGCAGGCTGCGGCCCGCCACGGCATAGTCGGCCGTGTTGTGCACGCGTGTGGCGGCATACAGGCCGATGCCAATGGATACCAACAGGTAGACAACGATGAACGTGATCAGCATGGCGCCGCTCCGAAACTCCAAGGTGGGGTTGAAAAAGCAGGGCACGCGCCCGGCGAAGGCGCAAAGCGCGCTGGCACCGGTTGCGGCCCTGCAGGCCAAGGGGTAACCGCTTTCCTACGAAAGTCGTAACAAAGTTTGCTGCGGATTATGGAGGCAACTTTCGTGCCCCACGCCATCGCAGCGGGTCGGGTCAGAAAATCCGGATCCGCAGGTAGAGCTGCATCGCCAGCAGGCCCAGCACAAAACCCACGCCGCCATAGATGATCGACTGCAGCAGGCGGTTGGTGCGTTTTTGCGCCTCCAGCAGCTCGCGCAGCACGTGGGCCTGATGCTCGGCGGGGCGCTGGCGCAGCGCGTCGTACATCAGGCGCGGCAGCTCGGGAATCAGCTTGGCGTAGTGCGGCGCTTCGGCCCGCAGCTCGCGCCACAGGCGCTGCGGGCCCATCTGCTCCAGCATCCACTTTTCGAGGAAGGGCTTGGCCGTGCTCCACAGATCGAGGTCCGGGTCCAGTTCGCGGCCCAGGCCCTCGATGTTGAGCAGGGTCTTTTGCAGCAGCACCAGCTGGGGCTGGATTTCGACATGGAAGCGCCGGGACGTCTGGAACAGGCGCATCAGCACCATGCCCAGCGAGATCTCCTTGAGCGGGCGGTCGAAATACGGCTCGCACACCGCGCGGATGGCCGATTCGAGGTCGTTCACGCGCGTTTCGGGCGGCACCCAGCCGCTTTCGATGTGCAGCTCGGCCACGCGCTTGTAGTCGCGGCGGAAGAACGCCACGAAGTTCTGCGCGAGGTACTCCTTGTCCACCTCGGTGAGCGTGCCCACGATGCCGAAATCGAGCGAGATGTAGCGCCCGAACGTGCCCGGCTCCAGGCTGACCTGGATGTTGCCCGGGTGCATGTCGGCATGGAAGAAACCGTCGCGGAACACCTGGGTGAAAAAGATCGTCACGCCATCGCGCGCGAGCTTGGGAATGTCCACACCCGCGTCGCGCAGCCGCCCCATCTGGCTGATGGGCACGCCGTTCATGCGCTGCATGACCATGACCTCGGCGTGGCAGAAGTCCCAGAACACCTCGGGGATCAGCACCAGGTCCAGACCCTGCATGTTGCGCCGCAGCTGCGCGGCGTTGGAGGCCTCGCGCACCAGGTCCAGCTCGTCGTGCAGGTAGTTGTCGAACTCGGCCACCACCTCGCGGGGCTTGAGGCGCTTGCCGTCGGCCGACAGGCTTTCCACCCAGCCCGCCATCATGCGCATCAGGCCCAGGTCTTTCTCGATCACGGGCAGCATGCCAGGGCGCAGCACCTTCACCGCCACGTCGCGCAGGATGCCGTTGCGGTCGCGCAGCGTGGCAAAGTGGACCTGCGCGATGGAGGCGCTCGCCACGGGCGTGCGGTCAAAGGACGCAAACACCTCGTCCACCGGGCGCCGAAAGGCACGCTCAATGGTGGCAATGGCGATGTCGGGATGAAACGGCGGCACGCGGTCCTGCAGGCGCGCCAGCTCGTCGGCCACGTCGGGCGGCAGCAGGTCGCGGCGCGTGGACAGCACCTGGCCAAACTTGACGAAGATGGGGCCGAGCCGCTCGAGCGCCTCGCGCAGGCGCTGGCCGCGCGGCGCGTCCAGGTTGCGCCCGATGGACAGGATGCGCGACACCAGGCGCAGCCAGGGCTTCTGGAAGCTGTCGAGCACCAGGCCATCCAGGCCGTAGCGGAACACCACCCACAGGATGGTGGCCCCTCGCAGAAAGCGCTTCATGCGCCTGCCCGGCCGGGCGGCTCGCTGGCGGGCGCCACCGGGGCCGTGGCAGCCAAGGGGCCGCCGGATGGCGCCGGGGCCGCAGATGCCATGCGCGCGCCCACGAACTGGCGCAGCGCCTGCGCCGCGCGCGTGGCGATGCCGGCCACCGTGTGGGCCGGCACGTCGCCAATCACCCGGGCCAGGTCTTCCTCCACGTCCCAGCGCACGTGGTCCACCAGCCAGTTGATGTCGGCCGCCAGCTGCACGTCGCCCTCGATGCGGATGGCGGGCTTGTCGCCGCGCAGTGCCGACTGGGCCAGCGACAGCGGCGATGTGTCCGTCACTTCCAGCCGCAGGTCGGGCACGGCGCCTTCGGGCGCGAGGTTGAACAGGCCCGCGGGCGTGATGACCAGCGCCATCGAATAGACACGCCACTGCACCCGGGCGACGCGCCCCTTCTGGCGCACCAGGCGGGCCATGGCCTCGGGCTCCTGCATCAGCACATGGTTGAGGAACAGCACCCCCCGGTGCTGCACCTCATGCACCAGCCATTGCGGGGGCTGCGGGCCGGCGGCCACGCGCTCGAAGAGGCCGTCCAGAAAAGAAAAAGGGGACTGTGGTGTTGCCATAGTCCCCAATTATTCCCTGAACCGGGAAGCCCCCAAAACAGGGGCGCCTGAACGATTGTTACTGCAGCGCTTGCACGCCCGCCACCAGCCAGCCGCTGCTGCCCGACTTGGACTTGGTCATGTTCCACACTTCGCGGAAAGGGCTCGGGCCGGCCGAGAGCTCTTCGCGGATCATGCCGGAGAACTCGACGCTGGCCATGTAGCCGTCGCCCAGGTCTTCGATGCCCAGCAGCTGGGCCTCGATCATGACCACGTCGGTGTGGTTGGGCTGCGCGCCACGGTGCGCTTCGCGTTCTGCCAGCTGGGTGCGGATCTCGTCCAGCATGTTGTCCGTCATCATCGAGCGCAGCGTGCCGATGTCCGAGCGGTCCCACGCAGCCTGCAGCGTCACGAAGTTGCGCTTGGCGGCAGACAGGAAGCCTTCGGTGTCGAAGCCGTCCGGAATGCCCCAGTTTTGCGAACCCGCAAGCCCTGAGCCGATCACCACACCCGTGCCCACTTGCCCGCCAGGGGCCTGGCGAGAGGCATCAAACGCCATGCTGTTGCGCTCCCAGGGGCGTGCCGATGCGTCGTTGCCCACGTTGTTCGGGCTGTATTGCGGTGGCACCTGCGCGGATGCCGGTGAGGCGGCACCGCCACCGGCGCCCTGGAAGGCGAAAGGTGCGCCGCCCGCAGCGGCATTGCCGTTGCCCCCGCCGCTGCGCGCGCGCATCACCATCTTGAAGATGGCAAACGCCGCCACGGCCAGCAACGCGATCATCAGGAAGTTGGCAAAGCCTGCGCCCAGGCCCAGCGAATGGGCCAGCCACGCCAGGCCGAGGCCGGCGGCCAGGCCGCCGAGCATGGCGCCCCAGGGCTTCTTGGGCGCTGCGGCGGGTGTTGCAGCAGGTGCCGCTGCCGGCTTGGCCGCAGCAGCATTGGTTGCGTTCTGGGCAGGAGCCCCCGGAGTGGCCGGCGGCGGGGTCGCCGACTCGCGCTGGGTCACATTGCTCGACTGCTTGCCCACCGACTTGCCACCGCCCAGGCGGCGTGCGTCGGCGTCCGCATGCGCGAACGCCAACATCGCCACCAACACCACAGACCACAGTTTCATCATGAGTTCTCCGTCTCCGTTAATCGCCGAGTGATTCGCTCAGCACTTGATTCCAACATGCAGCGCCACCACGCCGCCTGTCATGTTGTGATAGTCCACATGCCCAAAGCCATTTTTTTGCATGAGGCTTTTGAGCTCTTCCTGCCCCGGGTGCATCCGGATCGACTCGGCCAGATAGCGGTAGCTGGCATCGTCGCCCGCCACCAGCTTGCCCAGCTTCGGCAGCACCTTGAATGAATACCAGTCGTAGGCCTTCTCCAAGGGCTTGGCGACCTTGGAAAACTCCAGCACCAGCAGCCTGCCGCCGGGCTTGAGCACGCGGCACATCTCGGCGATGGCGCGGTCCTTGTGCGTCATGTTGCGCAGGCCAAAGGCCACGCTCACCACGTCGAAATGCGCATCAGGGAACGGCAGCTTCTCGGCATCACACACCAGCGTGGGCAGCACCACGCCCGCGTCGATGAGGCGGTCGCGCCCCACGCGCAGCATCGCTTCGTTGATGTCGGTGTGCACCACGCGGCCCGTCGCGCCCACCTTCTTGGAAAACGCCAGCGCCAGGTCGCCCGTGCCGCCGGCAATGTCCAGCACCTGGCTGCCTTCGCGCAGGTTGGCCACCATCACGGTGTAGGCCTTCCAGGCGCGGTGCAGGCCGGCCGACATGAGGTCGTTCATCACGTCGTATTTGGAGGCCACGGAGTCGAACACGCCGCGCACATGGCGGGCCTTGTCCTCTTCATCCACCGACTGAAAACCAAAGTGGGTCGTGCTCATAAGTTTCATGCTAGGCGCGCGAGCGCCAGAGGTACAGCGACAACCCCGCACCGAAATGGGGCTTGTGTCGCAATTCAGACAACTCAATTTCAAATAAAAATGGCCGCCAGCGCTTATCCATATTGAGCCAAAAGCTCCTATTTCAATAGCACACGAATCCAAGGGGCCTCCGCCAGCCCGCGGCAGGACAGCCCGTCTTCAGTGGCCGCCGCAGGCATGACCGCCCGCGCCGCCCTGGGGCTGCATGGGCGCATCGCGGTCCACCCCAGCGGCGGCCAGGCGTTCGGCGTACCGGGCCCACAGGGTCTCCTGCTGCTGCCCCAGTTCGTAGAGGTAGTCCCAGCTGAAGATGCCGCTGTCGTGGCCGTCGGAGAACGTGGGTTTCACCGCGTAGTTGCCCACGGGCTCCAGGTTGACCAGGGCCACGTTGCGCTTGCCGGTCTGCAGCACTTCCTGGCCGGGGCCGTGGCCCTGCACTTCGGCCGATGGCGAGTAAACGCGCATCAGCTCGAACGGAATGCGGAATGTGGCGCCGTCGGAGAACGCGACTTCCAGCACGCGCGAGGCCTCGTGCACCGTGAGCGCCTGCGGCGTGGGCGCACCCGCTTTCAAACCTGCCATGGAAACCCCTTGTGAGAAAACAATGTGATGCAGCGGCTCACGCCCCGGCGCAAGGCGATGCCAATGCTGCTAGGAGTCTGCGCGGCAGAAGGAGCATCGGCTGCAAGGCACGATAAACCGGTCTCGCGCGGGAGTAGCGCCTGGGCCCGGGGGGCCGCCCTGGGCTTGTC
>NZ_JBMIRS010000018.1:0-34972 GCF_049198005.1 Paracidovorax sp. MALMAid1276
GCGCAAGGGCCGCCCCGCCGCGCTGGCGGTGTCCCCCTTCCCGAATGGCGCAGCCATTCGAGAGAAGGGGGAAGCGGCGAAGCCGCTCAGGGGGATGCCCCCCTAACTCATGCGGCCGAAAGCCAGTACCCCGCGTTGAAGGGGCTGCTCATGCGCAGTGCCATGGGCGACACGTCCACGAGTTTGTCGGTCGGCATCTTCTCGCCGGACTCGGCGCTGATTTCGATGCCCTGAACGCCGCTGTTCTGGGGTTGGGTAGCCTCGTTCGCCCGTTCTGCTTGGCTGGTAGATGCAGAACGGGCTACAGAAAAGAATAGAAGCACCGGAAGGGAATCTTGCGGTCGCCCCAGTAGTCGGCCGCGTCGCGGAAGATGTCCAGCAGCTGTTCGCGCGCTTCCTTGTCGAACTTGCCCGTGGCGGGGATCTGCTCCAGCACCACGATGAAGCCGGGCTGCGGGCCCGATTTGTGCAACGGGTCCGTCATGCAGTCGTACAGCGCGTCGAAGTTCTTGCCGAAGTGCGACGGGAACGTGAACTGCGCGGCGATCAGGTCCAGCACGTCCTGCTTGGACTGCGCGTGGGCCAGGTTGGCATACAGGAAATGGTGGCCCATGGAGGTGGCGGCATCCTGCAGGTCCTGCACGCGGAACGCGCGAATGGATTGCACGATGTTGGTGCGCACGCCACGCAGTGGCGTTTCCAGGTCTTTCCGAAGTGGCGTCTGCATCTGCGCTACTCTTTCTCTATTAAATCCACAAACTTCTGGCTCTCCGCAACGCAGCGCACAGCTGCCTGCGGGGTGGGTGATTCAAGGGGGTGCGCTAACGGCCGCCAGCGTATCTCTGGCCTGCGCCCAGCGCAACGGATTTACTCCACGATCTTGCGGAAACTCGCGTAGTGATCGCTGGTGTAGTAGCAGGCATCCGGCGTCCGGGGTTGCTTGCCGCCACACACGATGCGCCGGGCTCCCCGATTGCGCGATCCTGGTGTTCTGACGGTGTATTCGCGGTAGTAGCCACGCTGCTGCGCGGGCAACAGCCGCTCGCGATTGCCGAATACCGTGGCGTCCTTGTCGTACGGAAAAGGCCCTCCCTCCAGGATCAGCGCATACGTGGCGCGCCCTTGGGGCGGCAACTCTGACAGAGCGATGGGGGCGGGGGAGCCGTCGGTGGACGGGGAATTCCGGGCGTGCCCCACAACCGGGGACACCAAGAACGCAACACCCAACACACACAAAACCCCTGCTTTGCGCGCCCGGGTGGCAACAGCCTTCAGCATCAACGAACCTTTCAGAAACTACGGGTTAACCCGAAATTTCGAGCCGCTAGTGTGACGCAACAGGGCCCAAAAAGCAAGCGTCTGCCCAAAGTTTGGGCACACACTGAAGCCGGTAGCACGCATTTTGAGTTAGTGCTTGCTACCGGTTTTGTGGCTTATCTTGAGGCGTTGGCGTCCGCAACCGTCAGGGCTGTCATGTTCACAATCCGGCGCACGGTAGCGCTGGGCGTCAGGATGTGCACGGGCTTGGCGGCGCCCAGCAGCACCGGGCCAATGGCAATGCCGCCGCCCGCTGCCGTCTTGAGCAGGTTGTAGGCGATGTTGGCGGCGTCGATGTTGGGAAACACCAGCAGGTTGGCGTCCCCGGTCAGTTCGCTGCTGGGCATCAGGGCCGCACGGGCCTTGCCGTCCAGCGCCACGTCGCCGTGCATTTCGCCGTCCACTTCCAGCCATGGCGCCTGCTGGCGCAGCAGTTCCAGCGTCTGGCGCATCTTCACGGCGCTCGGGTGGTTGCTGGTGCCGAAATTGGAATGCGACAGCAGCGCGGCCTTGGGCTTGATGCCAAAGCGCATCATCTCCTCGGCGGCCAGGGCCGTGATCTCGGCCAGTTCCTGCGGATTGGGGTCGTAGTTCACGTGCGTGTCCACCAGAAACACCTGGCGGCCGGGCAGCATCAGCCCGTTCATGCAGGCGTACACCGGCACGTCTTGCGCAGTGCTCTCGGCGCCGCCGGCGTGCTTGCCGATCACCTGGTCGATGTACAGCAGGTGGTTGGCCGTGGTGCCCCAGGTCCCGCAGATCAGGCCATCCACCTCGCCCTTGTGCAGCATCATCGAGCCGATCAGCGTGAGGCGGCGGCGCATCTCGATCTTGGCGACCTGCTGGGTGATGCCCTTGCGTTCGGTCATGCGGTGGTAGGTCTGCCAGAAGTCGCGGTAGCGGTGGTCGAAGTCGGTGTTCACCACGTCGTAGTCCACGCCTTCCTTCAGGCGCAGGCCGAACTTTTCGATGCGCTGCGCGATGATGCCGGGCCGGCCGATCAGCGTGGGGCGCGCCACCCGCTCATCCACCACGATCTGCGCGGCGCGCAGCACGCGTTCTTCTTCGCCTTCGGCATAGGCCACGCGCTTGCGGGGCGCATTGCGGGCGGCGTCGAAGATGGGCTTCATCGTCGTGCCCGAGGCGTACACAAAGGTCTGCAGCCGGTCGCGGTAGGCGTCCATGTCGGCAATGGGCCGCTGGGCCACGCCGCTGTCGGCCGCAGCCTGGGCCACGGCCGGCGCGATCTTCATCATCAGGCGCGGATCGAACGGCTTGGGGATCAGGTAGTCGGGGCCGAACGACAGCTTCTCGCCCACATAGGCGGCCGCCACCACTTCGCTCTGCTCGGCCTGCGCCAGCTCGGCAATCGCGTGCACGGCCGCAATCTCCATCTCGTCGGTGATGGTCGTCGCGCCGCAGTCCAGCGCGCCGCGGAAGATGTACGGAAAGCACAGGACGTTGTTGACCTGGTTCGGGTAATCCGAGCGCCCTGTCGCCATGATGATGTCGCTGCGCACGCTGTGCGCCAGCTCGGGCGTGATCTCGGGGTTGGGGTTGGCCAGCGCAAAGATCACGGGGCGCTCGGCCATGGTGGCCACCATCTCGGGCTTGAGCACGTTGCTGGCCGACAGGCCCAGGAACACGTCCGCACCCACGATCACCTCGGCCAGCTTGCGCGCGTCGGTCTTCTGCATGAACTGGCGCTTGTCGTCGTCCATCAGCTCTTCGCGGCCTTCATAGACCACGCCCGCCAGGTCGGTCACGAACACGTTCTTGCGCTGCACGCCCACCTTGAGCAGCAGGTTCAGGCAGGCCAGTGCCGCCGCGCCCGCGCCGCTGGTGACCAGCTTGATGTCCTCGATCTTCTTGCCCGCCACCTTGAGCGCATTCACCATGGCCGCTGCCACGGTGATCGCCGTGCCGTGCTGGTCGTCGTGGAAGACCGGAATCTTCATGCGCTTGCGCAGCTCGCGCTCCACGTAGAAGCAGTCGGGGGCCTTGATGTCTTCGAGGTTGACGGCGCCGAAGGTAGGCTCCAGCGCCGCGATCACTTCCACCAGCCTGGCGGGGTCCTTCTCGTCGATCTCGATGTCGAACACATCCACGCCGGCAAACTTCTTGAACAGCACCCCCTTGCCTTCCATCACCGGCTTGGACGCCAGCGCGCCGATGTCGCCCAGGCCCAGAACGGCGGTGCCGTTGCTGATCACGGCCACCAGGTTGCCGCGGCTGGTGTAACGGAACGCGTTGGCCGGGTCCTTGACGATCTCCTCGCAGGGCGCAGCCACGCCGGGCGAATAGGCCAGCGCCAGGTCGTGCTGGTTGATCATCTGCTTGGTGGCCGCAATGGCCACCTTGCCGGGCTTGGGAAACTCGTGGTACTCGAGAGCGGCACGGCGCAGCTGGGCGCGCTTGTCGGAATCGCTGTGGGTGCTGTTGTTGTTCTGGGCCGTGGTGTTCTCGGGCATTCTCGATGTCTCCAACTCAGGAAAAATGCGACAACCGTGCGGCTCGGGGCGCTGCGCGGGCTGTCAGCTTTGTAAGGGTCAGCGATTGTAGGGGGGCGTGCGTAAAAACCCTAGTAAGCGAATCTGCTTATACGGGCACAAGCGTTGTGACTCCCATCGATGCAATCCGCGCCGCACCACACGGGCCTGCACGAATGCCGTCGGCCGCCCTGCAACGCTTGCCACCCGATCAGGACCGGTTCTTGCTGCCACCGTGGCATGAACATGTCCAATGCCCCGCAGTCTTCGTCTGCCATCCTGGTGCCCGTGCCCCTGACACCCGAGGCTTTCGCTCCGTTTGGCGCGGTGCTGCAGGCGCCCTCCCCGGTGGGCCTGGGCGGCGGGAATGATCGAGGCGACACGCGCGAGTCCGGCCTGTCGCGCGTTGCCGCCGAAGCGCGTGCTGCGGCGCAAACGGGAGCCGGGCGCGCCATCAACGGCGGCACCGCCGAGCGCTTCGATCTGGTGGACGACCTGCAGCTGGGTGCCCGGGGCGGGCGGGCGCAGCTCGCGGTGTTCAGGGCCCAGGCGCGGCGCTTTCCGCTGGAGCTGCAGGCGCTGGAGCGCCACCAATGGGGCAGCCAGACCTTTGTGCCGTGGGGGCGCGGGCGGTTTGTCGCGGTGGTGGCGGCTGCAGGGCCCGCGCCGCAGGCCGATGCACTGCACGCGTTCGTGACCGACGGCCACCAGGGCATCGTGCTGTGGCCGGGCACGTGGCACCACGCGTTGGTGGCTGTGGACGCGGGCGACTTCCTGGTGATCGAGCGCGCCGGGCCGGAGGCCGACTGCGACATCCATACGCTGCCCGCGCCCGTCCTTTTGCCACGCAGCTTTCTGCCGCCATGACCGGGGCGGCGGCCCCGCGCGGCTGCGCTCACGCCGCTGCGGCGATCCGTTCGGCCAGGCCCACCAGCGAGCGGTCGCTGCCCGCAGGGCCCAGCAGCGACAGGCCCAGGGGCGCGCCGTCGCGCTCTGCCAGCGGCATGGACAGCTGCGCAAACCCCGACAGCCCGGCGATGCACAGCATCCGTATCGCGCGGTTGCGGTAGTCCTCCAGGCTGCTCTCCGGCGCGGACCGCAGCGGCGCCACATCAGGCATGGTGGGCATGATCAGGACACCGTCCGCGCCCAGCATGCTGCCCAGATGCGCTCGAAAGCGCGTGCGAAAGGCGCTGGCTTGTGCCATCTGCCCGTCCGTCACCGTGCTGGACCACGCAAACCGCTCGGCCACGCCCGGCCCGAGCGGCGGCGCGTAGCGCTCGATCAGGGGGCCATCGGTCTGCCATGCCTCCCGTCCCTGGATGTACCGGAAGCTCCAGTACATCTCCTCCAGCGACTCCAGCACCACCCGGGTGGGCTGCAGCGGCCCCAGCACGCGGGTGACCCGGTGCGTGGCGGCCTGCAGCGCCTCGGCCACCGCAGGCTCCAGCAGCGTCCACACGTCGGTGGGCCACAGCAGGCGGGGCGTTGCCGGCAGCGGATTCGAATCCGGGCCCAGCAGCACATCGGCCACGCGCGCGAAGGTGGCGGCGTCGCGCGCGAACCAGCCGCAGGTGTCCAGGCTGGGCGCCAGGTCCAGCGCTCCGGCCAGGCTGATCCGGCCGTGCGTGGGGCGCAGCCCATACAAGCCGCAGTGGTTGGCCGGAGCACGCACCGATCCGCCGGTGTCGGTGCCCAGCGCAAAGTCGCACAGACCGCTCGACACCGCCGATGCAGACCCCGACGACGAGCCGCCGGTGATGCGGTCGGGCGCCGCGCCATTGAGGGGCGCGCCAAAGTGCGCGTTGTTGCCGTTCATCGAGAACGCCAGCTCATCGGTCACCGTCTTGCCCACCAGGGCGGCGCCGGCGTCGAGCAGCCTCTGCACCGTGGGCGCGGTGCGCGTCTTGATGCCCGACAGTGCCAGCACCACCGGGTTGCCGCCGCCCGTGGGGTAGCCCGCCACGTCAAACAGGTCCTTGACCGCAAAGCGCAGCCCGGCCAGCGGCCCGGTGCCGGCATGCGGCACGGGTGCGGGGGGATAGGGAACGAAGGCGTGGGCGGTGTCGTGCAGGGTCATGGGGTGGGCAGCAGGTCAGGGGCCAGTGCGGCGGCGTCATCGGTGCGCAGGCACAGCGCGCGGTGGCCGGGCGCAATCGCCACGGCGTCGGGCACGCGGGCCCGGCAGGCGTCGGTGGCCAGCGGGCAGCGCTCGGCAAAGGCGCAGCCCGGCGGCAGGGCCGACAGGTCGGGCGGCGCCCCGCCAATGGTGTCCAGCGGCGTGCCGCGCGCCATGGCGCCGTGGGCCCGGCTCTTGAGCAGCGCGATGGTGTAGGGGTGCCGGGGCTGGCGGATCAGGTCGCGCGCCGTGCCTTCCTCGACGATGCGGCCGGCATACATCACGGCAATGCGGTCGGCCACCTCCACGGCGGCGCCGATGTCGTGCGTGACAAAGATCACCGACAGCCCCAGGTCGCGCTGCAGCTCGCGCAGCAGCAGCAGGATCTGGATCTGCACCGTGGCATCGAGCGCGGTGGTGGGCTCGTCGGCCAGCAGCAGCTGCGGGCGGCAGGCCAGCGCCAGCGCGATCATGGCGCGCTGGCGCATGCCGCCGGACATCTCATGCGCGTAGGCCTGCAGGCGCCGCTCGGGGCTGGGAATGCGCACGCGCTCGAACAGCGCGAGCGCGCGCTGCCGGGCCTCGGCCGGCGACACGTCTTCATGGCGACGGATGGACTCCACGATCTGCGCGCCCACGGTGTACACCGGGTCCAGCGCCAGCAAAGGCTCCTGGAAAATCATCGATGCCACCTTGCCCCGGTAGTCGGCGAGCGCGCGGCCCGACAGGGCCAGCACGTCCAGACCCGCCACCTTCACGGTGCCCGCCCACTGCGTGCGCCGCTCGGGGTGCAGGCGCAGCAGAGAACGCAAGGTCACGCTCTTGCCCGAGCCGGACTCTCCGATCAACGCCACCACCTCGCCACGCCGCACGGTCAGGCTCACGCCGCTGACCGCGCGAACCGGTCGGCGGCCGCCGGTGAAGGTGACGCTCAGGTCGCGCAGCTCCACCATCTGCGAGCCCGCGTCGTCAGTCGGCGGCGAAAGGGAGGTGGCGGGGGCAGCGTTCATGGCGGCGGCCTTCATGCGGAGGTATCGGCGGTGGCGACGGCGTCGGCGGCGGCGGCGGGGTTGACGGAGCCCGCTTGCGGATGGCCGCTGTCCGGCTCGTGCACCAGGCATGCTGCCGCATGGTGCGGGCCGGTGATGGTGTGCACCGGAACCCGGCTGGCACACACGGCAGCCGCCACGCTGCAGCGCGGGTGAAAGCGGCAGCCCGATGGCGGATGGATGGGGTTGGGCGGGTCCCCGGCCAGGGGCGCGGTCTCGGTGCGCCGGTCCGGGTCCATCGAGGGCATGGACGACAGAAGCGCTGCGGTGTAGGGATGCGCAGGGGTCTTGAACAGACGGTCCGAGGGGCCGATCTCGGCGACCTGGCCGAGGTACATCACCATCACCCGGTCGCTCATGTAGTGCACCACATTCAGGTCGTGGCTGATGAACACATAGGTCAGCCCGAACTCGGCCTTGAGTTCGCTCAGCAGGTTCAGCACCTGCGCCTCGACCGACTTGTCCAGCGCCGACACGGCTTCGTCCAGGATCACCATGCGCGGCTGCAGCGCCAGTGCGCGGGCGATGTTCACCCGCTGGCGCTGGCCGCCCGACAGCTCGTGCGGATAACGCTCGGCGAAGCGCGCAGGCGCCAGGCCCACGCGGTCGAGCAGGCTGCGCGCGCGGGCAACCGCCTCGCGCTGGGGCACGCCATGCACCTGCGGGCCGAAGGCCACCGAATCCTCGATGGTCAGGCGCGGGTTCAGCGACGCATAGCTGTCCTGGAACACCATCTGCACCTGGCGGCGGAACTCCTTGAGCGGCAGGTCGCGGCTGCCCACGGTGCGCCCGTCGAACACGATCTCGCCCGCCGTGGGCGCCATCAGCTGCATCAGCAGCCGCGCGGTGGTGGACTTGCCGCAGCCTGACTCGCCGACCACGCCCAGGGTTTCGCCTTTGAGCACCTGAAAGCCCACGCCGTCCACGGCGCGCACCACACCGCCACCGCGGCCCAGGGCGTCCCGCTTGAGCGGGAAGTGCTTGACGAGCCCCGAGATGGTGAGCAGGGGCTGGGCAGGGCCGCCGACATCGGTGTGGGTGTGCATGTGGCAGCTCCTCAGCCCTTGTTGTCCATGGCCGCGCGCAGCCCGTCGGAGAGGATGTTGAACGATATGGAGGTGATGAAGATCATCAGCCCGGGCAGCGCCGCCACCCAGGGCTGCACGTAGATGGCGGTGCGCAATGTGTTCAGCATCAGGCCCCACTCGGGCTCGGGCGGCTTCACGCCCAGGCCCAGGAACGACAGGCCCGAGGCCAGGATCATCGACACCGCGATCAGGCTGGTGGCGTACACGAAGATCGGCCCCAGCACGTTGCCCAGCACATGCACCCGCACGATGGTGAAGGCACCGGCACCCGAGGCGCGCGCCGCCTCCACATAGTCGCGGTTGCGCACCTGCGTGGTCACGCTCTCGGCCACGCGCGCGATCTGCGGAATGAACACGATGGTCAGCGAGATCAGCGAATTGACGATGCCCGCCCCCAGCACGCCCGACAGCGCAATCGCCAGCAGCACCGACGGAAAGGCGTAGAACACGTCGATGGTGCGCATGATGACCGTGTTGGTGATGCCCCCGGCATACCCCGCCACGATGCCGATGGCCGAGCCCAGCATGAAGGCGCACACCACCGGCGTGATGCCGATGAACAGCGACAGCCGCGCGCCGACGATCAGGCGCGACAGCATGTCCCGGCCCAGCTCGTCACTGCCCAGCGGCAGGCCTTCGGTGCCGATGGGCTTGAGCCGCTTGAGCATCGAGGCGGCATAGGGGTCGGCCGGCGCGATCCAGGGGCCGAAGACGGCCAGCGCGACGAGCAGCAGCACCACCAGCGCCGCCCCCATGGCCACGGGGTCGCGGGCAAAGCGGTGCAGCGCTGCGCCCCAGTAGCCCCGCGAAGGCGCTGCGGGCGCACTGTCGGTGGGGGCAAGCATCGGGGTGGTGGACGCGGTCATGGAGGTCATGGCGGTTTCCGGCTCAGGCGCGGGCGATGCGCGGGTCCAGCAGGGTCTGCAGCACATCGACCAGCAGGTTGAGCACCACGAAGAACAGCGCCAGCACCAGGATGGTTCCCTGCAGCAGCGGCAGGTCGCGCTGGAAGATGGCCGAGTTCAGCAGGAACCCCGTGCCCGGCCACGAGAACACGGTCTCGATCAGGATGGAGCCGCCCAGCAGGTAGCCCAGCTGCAGGCCCATCACGGCCAGCGCGGTGGGTGCAGCGTTCTTCACCATGTGGCGGAACACGCCCCAGTGGGTGAGCCCCTTGGCGCGCAGGCCCAGGATGAACTCCTGCTCCAGGATGTCGGCCACCAGCGCCCGCACCGTGCGCGCGATGATGCCCATCGGGATGACGGACATGGTCAGCGCCGGCAGTACCAGGAACTGCAGGTGCGCCCAGTCCCAGGCCCACTCGCCCGATCCGCCCGGCCCGGCGCCGGTGGCCGGCAGCAGGCCCAGCTGCGAGCTGAACACGATGACCATCACCATGCCCAGCCAGTAGTGCGGCACGCTCACGCCCAGCACCGACAGCATGGACGCAAGCCGGTCCACCCACGAGTTGCGGAAGTACCCGGCCACGAAGCCGAACAGGCAGCCCAGCACAAAGCCGATGGCCGTGGCCACCACCGCCAGCCGCAGTGTGTTGCCCACGGCCGTCATCACCTCGCTGGCCACGGCCCGGTTGCTGGCAATCGACACGCCCAGGTCGCCGTGCAGCGCCCGCCACACCCACATCGCAAACTGCTCGGGCAGCGAGCGGTTGAAGCCATACAGCTCGCGCAGCTGCGCCTGCAACTCGGCCGACGCATCCGGCGGCAGGATGGACACCAGCGGGTCCCCCGGCGCCAGGTGCACCAGCAGAAAGCACACCAGCGCCACGCCCAGCATGATGGGCAGGGCGTAGACGACGCGGCGCAGCAGATAGGTCAGCATGGCGGGTTCGTTCGGACCTGCTTAGTCCATCGTCATCGTGGCGATGTCGATGAACCAGCTGCGCGGCTGCACCACGTTCTTGACCTTGGCCGACATCGCGCGTGGGCCCACGTCGTGGGCGATCCACACAAAGGGCGCGTCCTCCACCACGTGGGCGTGCAGCTTGGCCAGCGCGGCGTCGCGGGCCTTGTCGTCAAAGGCGGTGCGGGCGTCGGCCACCAGCTTGTCCACCTCGGCGTTGCCGTAATAGCCCCAGTTGTTCGACACGGGCGGGAAGGTCTTGGTGCTGACGAAGCGCACCATCGCAAAGAACGGGTCCATGGCCGCGAAGCTCACGTTGACCGCGTTGGCGCCGTTGGCCGACGGGTCCTTGGCGCCCTTGCGCCAGTTGGTGAACAGCGTGTTCCATTCGATCACGTCGAACTGCACGTCGAAGTAGCACTGCTTGAGGGACTGCTGCGCGAATTCGTTCATCGGCAGCGGCTGCATCTGGCCCGATCCCGAAGCCGAGATCTGCACCTTCACCTTCAGCGGCTTGGCGGCCGAGTGGCCCGCCTGCGTCATCAGCGCCTGCGCGGCCTTCACGTCGTACTTGATGTCGAACTTGGGGTTGCCCCACCAGGGGTGGCCGGGTGGCACCGTGCCCTTGGGCTCGGCCATCATGCCGCCCAGCAGCTGCTTCATGCCGCCCCGGTCGATGCACAGGTTGGCCGCCTGGCGTACGCGCTTGTCCAGCCAGGGCGAGCCCTCGGCAAACGACAGCTGCCAGGGCCACACATGGGGCTGGGCGTTGGAGTAGATCTTGTAGCCGCGCTGGGTGATCTGCGGCATGGCGTCGGGCGCGGGCGCCTCGATCCAGTCCACCTGGCCGCCCAGCAGCGCCGCGGTGCGGGCGTTGGCCTCGGGCATGGGCAGCATCACCACTTTGTCGATCTTGGGCGTGCGCTTGGGGTCCCAGTAGGCCTTGTTGGCCGCCAGCTCCAGGCGTTCGCGGGCAACGAAGCGGGTCACCTTGAAGGGGCCGGAGCCGGCCGGATCGGCGGCAAACGCCGTCCACGCGGCCTTGGACTTGTCAGCCGGTGTGGCGCCGGCGGCGGCCTCGAACTTCTTCTGCCAATGCTCGGGCGAGGCCATGAAAAGGTTGGTCAGGTTCAGCGGCAGGAAGGAATCGGGCTCGCTGGTCGTCAGCTCCACCGTCAGGTCGTCGATCTTGCGGGCCGAGCGCAGCGTGGGCATGCGCGACGCGGTCACGCCGACCTGGCTCGCGTCGAAGTGCACGGCATCCTTGTCGAGCACTTTGGCCACGTTCCAGACCACGGCATCGGCATTGAAGGCCGAGCCGTCGTGGAACTTCACGCCGGGGCGCAGCTTGAACACCCACTTGGTCTTGTCCTTGTCGTCCACCGCCCACGAAGTGGCCAGCGCAGGGATCAGCACACTGGCCGCGTCGGCCTTGGACAGGTCCCACTGCGTGAGCGAGTCATAGATGGGAATGCCGGTGAAGCGGTTGCCCTCGAAGCCCTGGTCGGGCTGGCCCAGCGTGCGCGGGATGTCGGCGGCCGTCATCGCGATGCGCAGCACTTTGTCCTGCGCCAGTGCGGCCGAGCCGCCCATCAGCGAGAAAGCAGTGAGCAGTGCCAGGGCGATGGGGGTGCGGGACCGGTGGCGGGGCAGTGTCGAGAGCGGTGCAGTGCGCATGGGGCTGGCCTTCCAGGGGTTATCGGGTTGAGGGATACGCCTGGATAGCAAGGGACATGCCACGTGTTTCAGTGATCCCTCCATCCACTCTGCACCAGAAACGCGGTGCCACCGGTCGGATGCCCCGGTCTGGTGCACAGGCGGCCGCCCCGAGTGGCCGCACCACATAAAAAACGGCCCACGCGGGGCCGTCTGGATGGGGCGGAAGCGCGGGGCTCCCACCGGGGGCGGGCTTCAGCGGCTGCTGGGGAAGCTGAACACCGCGCCTTCGCGCACACCGGCGCTGGGCCAGCGCTGGGTGATGGTCTTGCGCTTGGTGTAGAAGCGCACGGCGTCGGGGCCGTAGGCGTGCAGGTCGCCAAACAGGCTGCGCTTCCAGCCGCCAAACGAGTGGTAGGCCACGGGCACAGGCAGGGGCACGTTCACGCCCACCATGCCCACCTGGATGTGGTCGGTGAAGTAGCGGGCGGCCTCGCCGTCGCGGGTGAAGATGCAGGTGCCGTTGCCGTATTCGTGGTCGTTGATGAGCTGCATGGCTTCTTGCAGCGTCTTCACGCGCACCACGCCCAGCACGGGGCCGAAGATCTCTTCCTGGTAGATCTTCATGCCGGGCTTGACGTTGTCGAACAGGCAGGCGCCTAGGAAGTAGCCTTCCTCATGGCCCGCCACCTTCACCGTGCGGCCGTCCACCACCAGCGTGGCGCCCTCGGCCACGCCGCTGTCCACATAGGCCTTCACCTTCTCAAAGTGGGGCTGGGTGACCAGCGGCCCCATGTCGTTGCTGTTGTCGGTGCCGGGGCCCACCTTCATCTTGGCGATCTCGGTCTTGAGGCCCGCGATCACGGCGTCACCCACTTCGTCGCCCACGGCGACCAGCAGCGGGATGGCCATGCAGCGCTCGCCGCACGAGCCATAGGCCGCGCCCATCAGCGCACTCACGGCGTTGTCCACATCGGCGTCGGGCATCAGCACCGCGTGGTTCTTGGCGCCGCCCAGGGCCTGCACGCGCTTGCCGTGCTTGCAGCCCTCGCTGTAGATGTACTCGGCGATGGGTGTGGAGCCCACGAAGCTCACGGCCTTCACGCGCGGGTCCTGCAGCAGCGTGTCCACGGCGGTCTTGTCGCCGTTGACCACGTTCAGCACGCCGGGCGGCAGGCCCGCCTCCAGCGCCAGCTGGGCGATGAACAGGGTGCTGCTGGGGTCGCGCTCGGACGGCTTGAGCACAAAGGTGTTGCCGCAGGCCACGGCCATGGGCCACATCCACAGCGGCACCATGGCCGGGAAGTTGAACGGCGTGATGCCGGCCGTGACGCCCAGCGCCTGGAACTCGCTCCACGAATCAATGGACGGGCCCACGTTGCGGCTGTGCTCGCCCTTGAGCAGCTCGGGCGCGTAGCTCGCATATTCCACGTTTTCGATGCCGCGCTGCAGCTCGCCATGGGCATCGGCCAGCACCTTGCCGTGCTCGGCGGTGATCATCGCGGCGATCTTGTCGGCGTTTTCTTCGAGCAGCACCTTGAGCTTGCTCATCACGCGCGCGCGCTTGAGCGGGGGCGTGTTGCGCCAGGCGGGGAAGGCGGCCTCGGCCGAAGCGATCGCGGCCTCCACCGTGGCCTTGCTGGCCAGCGCCACGCTGGTGGTCGACTGGCCCGTGGCGGGGTTGAACACGGGCTGGGTGCGCGCGGTGTCGGCAACGATCTGGCCGTCGATCAGGTGGCCGACGGTGGAGGTGACGTTCTTGTCGTGGTTCATGATGATTTCAAGTAAAAAGTGCCTTCAGCGCTTATTCAATAAGCGTTGACAGCTATAAAAATCATAGTAATCAGGCCGCGGCGGCCTGCGTCTCCAGCGTGGGCTGCACAGGGGGCAGCGCATGCGGCAACACATGGGCCAGCGCCCGGTCGATGGTTTCCTGCTTTTCGCCCACCGGCGCAAAGTAGTGCAGCACCTCGCGCGCAGCATCCAGCCCCTTCAGGCGCGCGATCAGCCACGCCACCAGGTACTGCGAAGCCAGGCAGCCACCTGCAGTGGCCACGTTGCCCCGGGCCGCAAAGGCGCGCGGCACCACGTCCACGCCCGACTCCACCACCCAGGGCTTGCTGGTCAGGTCCGTGCAGGCGGGCGTGCCGCCCAGCAGGCCCAGGCGGCCGAGCAAGTAGGTGCCGGAGCACTGCGCGGCCAGCAACTGGCGTTCAGGGTTCAGCGCGCGCAGCGGCTCCATCAGCGCCGGGGTGTTGGCCACCTCGCGCGTCTTCATGCCGCTGCCCACCAACACCGCGTCGGCATCAGCCAACTGGCTGAGGTCTTCATGCGCGTCGATGGTCAGCCCGTTCATGGACGTGACGCGCGGCGTGGGGCTGGCAATGCGCACGTGCCAGTCCGTGTCGCCCAGCAGGGCGATCCGGCTGAGCATGCCAAACGCGACCAGCGAATCCAGGTCGTTGAAGGCGTCAAAGGTCAGGATGGCAATGCGCATGGGCCGAGCGGTAAGGCTTATGCGGTTTCCTGCAAGGCGTCGCCCAGGGCGCTCACCAGGCGGTCGATCTCGGCCTCGGTGCTGATGAAGGGCGGCGCGAGCTGGATGGTGTCGCCACCGTAGCGCACGTAAAAGCCCTTGTCCCAGCAGTTCATCGCGATCTCGTAGGGGCGCTTGGCAGGCTCGCCGGGAAGCGCGCTGATGGTGATGCCCGCAGCCAGGCCGTAGTTGCGGATGTCCGCCACATGCTGGGCGCCCTTGAGGCCGTGCACGGCGTTCTCGAAGTACGGCGCCAGCGCCTTCACGCGGGCAGGCATGTCTTCCTTTTGCAGGATGTCGAGCACCGCATTGCCGGCGGCGCACGCCACGGGGTGGGCCGAATAGGTGTAGCCGTGGGTGAATTCGAGCATGTACTCGGGGCCGCCGGCGCCCATGAAGGTGTCGTAAATGTCCCGGGTGACCATCACGCCGCCCAGCGGCTGCGCGCCGTTGGTCACCTGCTTGGCAAAGTTCAGGATGTCCGGCGTCACGCCGAAGGCCTCCGCGCCCGTCCACGCGCCGCAGCGGCCAAAGCCGGTGATGACCTCGTCAAAAATCAGCAGGATGTTGTTCTGCGTGCAGATCTCGCGGATGCGCTGCAGATAGCCTTTGGGCGGGATCACCACGCCGGCCGAGCCGGAGAAGGGCTCGACGATCACGGCGGCGATGTTGCTCGCGTCGTGCAGGGCGATCACGTCCAGCAGCTTGTCGGCCAGCGCGCGTCCATCGGTGTCAGGCATGCCCTTATAGAAAGAGCCAGCGGGCGGCTGGGTGTGGGGAATGTGGTCGGCCTCGATGCCCTGGCCGTAGGTCTTGCGGTTGGCCACGATGCCGCCCACCGAGATGCCGCCATAGTTCACGCCGTGGTAGCCCTTCTCGCGGCCGATCAGGCGCGTCTTGCCCGCCTGGCCCTTGGTGCGCCAGTAGGCGCGCGCCATCTTCAGCGACGTGTCCGCCGACTCCGAGCCCGAGCCGGTGAAGAACACATGGTTGAGCCCTGCAGGCGTCAGCTCCTTGAGCTTGTTGGCCAGCGCGAACGAGGCGGGGTGGCCGAACTGGAACGCGGGCGAATAGTCGAGCGTGGCGGCGGCGCGGCCGATGGCCTCTGCGATTTCCTTGCGGCCATGCCCCAGGCCCGAGCACCACAGGCCCGACAGGCCGTCAAAAATCTTGCGCCCTTCGGCATCGGTGTAGTAGGCGCCCTGGGCGCTCACGATCATGCGCGGCTTGGCCTTGAAGTTGCGGTTGCCGGTGAAGGGCATCCAGTGGGCGTCCAGCCAGGCGGCGTCGGTGCGCACGGCGGCTTCGGGTTGGGGGTCGATGACGGCGAAGCTCATGGCATTCCTCTCCAGGCAGTAAGGGGGCGAAAGCAGCCATTGTTGGCGGCGGTGTTAATCTCTCCAATGAAGCAATATCCATGTTTACTTGAGGATTTATGCAAGTAAAACCCCGGGCGGGGCGCCCGCCATCCGCAGCGCCATCCGCTGCACCGTCTGCCGCGCCGACTGCCGCGCCATCCCTGGCCGCGCCTGCACCCAAGCACCGCGCGGTGCTGGGCCAGCTGAGCGACATGGACCTGCGCCTCTTGCAGGTGTTCAAGGCCGTGGTGGAATGCGGCGGCATGTCGGCCGCCGAGCTGGAGCTGAACATCGGCACCAGCACCGTCAGCCGCCACATGAAGGACCTGGAAACCCGCCTGGGCCTCACGCTGTGCCGCCGGGGCCGGGCGGGGTTTGCGCTCACGGCCGAGGGGCAGCGTGTGTATGACGAGACCCTGCACCTGCTGAGCGCGGTGGAGGCCTTTCGCAGCAGCATCGACGACATCCACCGCCGCATGGGCGGCCGGCTGGAGGTGGCGATCTTCGACAAGACCGCCAGCAACCCCGCCGCGCACATCGGCGACGCCATCGCCCTCTTCGCCCAGCAGGCGCCCGACGTGAGCCTGCAGATGCACGTGGCCTCCATCCCCGCCATCGAGCGGGGGCTCATCGACGGCAGCTTTCACGTGGGCATCATCCCGGCGCACCGCACGTCACAGAGCCTGGCCTATGCCGACCTGTTTACCGAAACCATGCTGCTGTATTGCGGCGCGCGCCACCCGCTGTTTGGCGGCGACCACGCCGCCCTCACCTGGGAGGCCCTGCGCGCCCACCAGTTCGCAGGGCTGGGCTACCACTCGCCCAACATGGAGCTGAGCCACAGCACCCGCCTGCCCCGCAAGGCCACGGGGTTCGACCAGGAGTCGATCGCCACGCTGATCCTCTCAGGCCGCTACCTGGGCTTCCTGCCCGACCACTACGCCGAAAGCTTCGAGCGCCAGGGCCTGATGCAGGCCGTGCTGCCCGCGCAGTTCCACTACCGCTGCCAGTTCGTGAGCGTGCTGCGCAAGTCGCCGCAGCCGCCCCGGGCGGCGCAGGCGTTTGCGCAGTGCCTGGTGCAGGCGCACGCCACGGGCTGAGCGGGTTCCAGGGGCTTGCCTTGCGCTGGGCGCACTGCAGGTTCAGAATGCACGCTCTATTTGCAACGTTTTGTAAATCGCACCATGGCATCGATCCTTTCCATCGCCTCCTCCGGCCTGCAGGCCGCACAGCTGCGCATGGACGCGTCGGCGCACAACGTGGCCAACATGAACACGCCCGGCTTTCGTCGGCATGCGGTGTCGCAGGAGGCCGTGGCCGAGGGCGCGGGGGTGCGGGCCACGGTGCAGCGCCAGCCGCAGGAGGGCGTGGCGCTGGAGCAGGAGGCCGTGGAGCAGATGTCGGCCACCTATGCCTTCAAGGCCAACCTGCAGACGCTCAAGACCCAGGACGCCATGATGGGGTCGCTGCTCGACATCCGGGCGTGAACGGCGGGGCGTTCAGCTTTCCTTCCTGTCCGTCGGTCCGAGTGATTGAGTGAGTGAGTGAATGAAAAGCCCCGCTGGCGGGGCTTTGTCGTTTCTGGCGGCGGCGATGGCTGCGGCAACCGCGGCCGGCGTGGTCAGCCTGCCGGTGCCAGGCCCGCCAGGCGTTGGACGAGCCAGCGCTGAAATGCCAGGCCGGCTGCGGTGCGGCTGTGCAAGGGGATGGTGTACATGGCGATGCACTCCTGTCCTTCTTCGGTGCGTCCGTGCAGGCCTCAGGCGCCCTGCGGGGCTGCGTTGGCGCTGGCGTTGTTGTCGCCTGCGGTGCCCCGGCCCACGCGGCTCCAGGCCTTCTCGTGAAAGAAGAACGCCACGGCCTGCACCGTGGGTTCCAGCAAGCTCAGTGTGAGCGACGCCCACAGGTTGCCGGTGACGGCATAGGCCACCATGGCTGCCACGGCGATGTGGATCACGTAGTAGCTGGCCGTCTTCATCAACATGGTCTTGTTCTCGTGTGCGGTGCGGCGGATGCGGGACATGGCGGGCTCCTTGTTCATATCTCTGCGATGGCTGCAGCAGGGAGGGCGTGCAGCGGTGTTGAAATGGTAGTGATTCTCAATAGCAAATGCCAATTGAACATCGCTAATCAAGACATAGGCACTATCAAAACCCCTGCGCAGGCCGCCGCAGGCCGAGGGGCGGTTGCTATGATGGCCCTCCCTTCGACCCCCTCTTACCTCTTTGTTTTGGGAGCACACATGGCCCTCATGGACTTCATCAAGAAACAGTTCATTGACGTCATCCAATGGACCGAGGAGGGCGACGGCACGCTGGCCTGGCGCTTCCCGATGTCGGGCATGGAAATCCAGAACGGTGGCACGCTGGTGGTGCGCGAATCGCAGATGGCGGTGTTCGTGAACGAAGGGCAGGTGGCCGATGTGTTCGGGCCGGGCACCTACAAGCTCACCACGCAGACACTGCCCGTGCTGACCTACCTGAAGAACTGGGACAAGCTGTTTGAGTCGCCCTTCAAGAGCGATGTGTACTTCTTCAGCACGCGCCAGCAGATCGACCAGAAGTGGGGCACGCCCCAGCCCATCACCATCCGCGACAAGGACTTCGGTGCCGTGCGGCTGCGCGCCTTCGGCAACTACGCCTTCCGCATTGCCGACCCCAAGGCCTTCCACACCGAGATCTCGGGCACGCGCGAGTCCTACCCCGTGGCCGACCTGGAGGGCCAGTTGCGCGGCATCGTGCTGCAGAACATCAGCAACGCCATCGCCAGCAGCGGCCTGCCGTTTCTGGACCTGGCGGCCAACCAGGTGATGTTTGCCCAGGCGCTGGTTGCCGAACTCGCGCCCATCTTCGCCAAGCTGGGCCTGGCGATCGAAAACTTCACGGTGCAGAACGTCTCGCTGCCCGAAGAGCTGCAGAAGATCCTCGACCAGAAGATCGGCATGGGCATGGTCGGCAACGACATGGCCAAGTTCATGCAGTACCAGACGGCGCAGGCCATCCCCAAGTTTGCCGAAGGCGGCGCGGGGGGCGGTGGCGGCAGCGGCATTGCGGGCGACGCCATGGGCCTGGGCGCCGGCGTGGCGCTGGGCCAGGTGCTGGCGCAAAACCTGCAGCAGGGCCTGCAGACCCCCGTGGCGCCCGCCGCTGCGGCTGCCGCGCAGGCCGCCGCAGCGCCGGTGGGCGTGAAGCCCGAAGAGGTGATGGCCACGCTCGAAAAGCTGGGCGAACTCAAGTCCAAGGGCATCCTCACGCAGGAAGAGTTCGATGCCAAGAAGGCCGAGCTGCTGAAAAAGCTGGTCTGAACGGCGACGCTACAAAAAACATAGCTGCTTGCGCTTGAGGGATAAGCGCTAGGGGCCAAAATGGCTCAAAGATACCGCTGAGCGGTGCAGGCAGCCCCGCCCCATGGCCACCCCACCCCCGTCACCCACCCAGCGCGTCTACCGCGCGCCCTGCCCCGGCTGCGGCGCGCCGGTGGAGTTCAAGAGCGCCCAGTCCACGCACGCCGTCTGCGGCTATTGCCAGAGCACCGTGGTGCGCAGTGGCGACGTGCTCACGCGCCTGGGCAAGATGGCCGAGCTGTTCGACGACCACAGCCCGCTGCAGCTGATGGCCAGCGGCCGCATCGTGCTCGACGGCAAGGACCTGCCCTTCACCCTCATCGGCCGTCTGCAGTACCAGGGCGACGCCGGCGTGTGGACCGAGTGGGTGGCCTTTCTGCAAGACGGCACCATGGCCACGCTGGGCGAAGACAACGGCGCCTACGTCTTCACCCGCCCCATCGACCCGGGCCGCGAGATGCCCGCGCCCGAGCGCTTTCGCCTGGGCACTACCACGGCCATCAACGGCAAGCCCTACAGCGTGGCCTACACCGGCCAGGCCTCGCTCATCTCCGCGCAGGGCGAATTGCCCAAGCTGCCACCGCTGGGCCACCCGTTCGGCATGGTCGAGCTGCGCAGCGGCGACGGCGAGGTGGTCAGCATCGACTACGGCCACACCCCGCCGGGCGTGGAGCGCGGCCGCGCCGTGCTGCTCGAAGACCTGCAGCTGCAGGGCCTGAAGGACGAATCGGCCAAGGACGAAAAAAACAGCCGCCAGTTCAACTGCCCGCACTGCGGCGCACCCGTGCAGGTGCAGCTGTCCACCACCAAGAGCCTCACCTGCGGCTCGTGCGCCAGCATCATCGACCTGGGCAGCGGCGTGGGCGGCGAGCTGCGCGCGGCCGAGCAGGACGAGCCCGTGCGCCCCATCATCCCGCTGGGCAGCAAAGGCCAGCTGCAGGGCGTGCACTGGCAGGTGGTGGGCTTTCAGCACCGCATGGGCGCGGCGCCGGGCGACGACGAGCACTTCGGCTGGAGCGAATACCTGCTCTACAACCGCAAGCGCGGCTTTGCGTTTCTGGTCGACTCGGAAGAGGGCTGGAGCATGGTGCGCCCCACCACCGGCGCGCCGCAGCTGGCGACCAACGGCGCCACGGCCACCTACATGGGCACCCAGTACACCCGCAAGTACAGCTACGACGCCGAAACCACCTATGTGCTGGGCGAGTTCTACTGGCAGGTCTCGCGCGGGCAGAAGACCAGCAACACCGACTTCGAAAGCCGCAAGGGCCTGCTGTCGCTGGAGCGCAGCCCCAACGAGGTCACCTGGTCCGCCGGGGACAAGATCGCCAGCGACGCCGTGGCCAAGGCCTTCAACCTGCAGGACAAAAAAGACCTGCTCCAGCGTGACGACCCCGGCCCCTTTGTCGCCCAATCCGGCCTGGGCTGCGGCACCATCATCCTCATCGCGGTGGTCATCCTCATCCTGCTCATCCTCCTGAGCAACTGCTCGGGCTCATCGGGCAGCAGCTATCGCAGCTCGGGCGGCTCGTTCGGCGGATACTCGTCCGGCGGCAGCCACAAGTAGCCAGAGACAGCGGGCAACGGCCCCCCACCCCCGCACCCACACACCACCCACACCCCCACCGTTTTCTAGGAGATCGCACCATGATGGGAATCGAATGGCTCCGGCCCGCAGCCTTCCTCGGGTCCATGCTGTATGCGCTGATCGGCGTCGTCATTTTCTGGGTGTGTTTTGTCATCGTCGACAAGATCACCCCCTACGACCTGTGGCGCGAAATCGTCGAAAAGCAGAACAAGGCCCTGGCCCTGGTGGTGGCCGCGATGTGCCTGGGCATCAGCATCATCGTGGCGGCGGCGATTCATTGAGCCCTGCCCGCAGCATGACGCAGCGCCTGCCTCCGGCATGCGCTGGTGACCGCCTTGGAACCTGATTTGACCCCGTCCGCCTCCCCGCCCGAGGCCCTTGCCGCCCCCACCGGCCCCCGCCCCATCGAAATCGCCCTGCTCATCAGCGTCTTCGTGGTGGCCGCGTGCGGCCTGCTGTACGAGTTGGCGGCGGGCGCGCTGGCGTCGTATGTGCTGGGCGACTCGGTGCTGCAGTTCAGCACCATCATCGGCACCTACCTGTTTGCGATGGGTGTGGGCTCGTGGCTGTCGCGCTACTTCGAGCGGCAGCTGCCTGCGCATTTTTTGCGCATCGAGCTGCTGGTGGCGCTGATCGGCGGGCTGCTGCCGGCCACGCTGTTTCTGGCCAATGCCTATGCGCCGGGGGCGTTCCGGTTTCTGCTGTACGGCATGGTGCTGATGGTGGGCACGCTGGTGGGGCTGGAGATTCCGCTGGTGATGCGCATCCTGAAGCGCAATGTGGCGCTCAAGGACCTGGTCTCGCAGGTCCTCACGTTCGACTACCTGGGCGCGCTCGCGGTGTCGATGGCGTTTCCGCTGCTGTTGGTGCCGCACCTGGGGCTCATCCGCACGGGGCTGCTGTTTGGCGTGATGAACGCGGCGGTGGCGGTGTGGGCGGTGTGGCTGTTCCGGCACGAGCTGCGGCGCGTGAAGGCGCATGTGGCGGCCTGCGTGATGGTGCTGGGCATTCTGCTGGCGGCGCTGGCCGGGGCCGAGCAGATCACCAGCTTTGCCGAGGACAAGTTCTACCAGGACCGCATCGTGTTCAGCACCGCGTCGCCCTACCAGCGCATCGTGGTCACGCAGGGCCGCGCGGGACACCGGCTGTACCTCAACGGCAACCTGCAGTTTGCCGAGGCCGACGAGTACCGCTACCACGAGGCGCTGGTGCACCCCGCGATGGCCGCCCACGGCGCGCCGAAGAAGGTGGCGGTGCTGGGCGGGGGCGACGGCATGGCGGTGCGCGAGATCCTCAAACACCCGGCGGTGGAATCGGTCACGCTGGTGGAGCTGGACCCGGCCATGACCGACATCTTCCGCAACAACCCCATGCTCGCGAGGCTGAACGACAACGCCCTGCTGAACCCGAAGGTGAAGATCGTCAACACCGACGCCTTTGGCTGGCTGCAGCAGGGCAGCGTGAGCGCCGCCCGGCCGCCCGAAGGCGCGAAGGCCCCACGCACCGGTGGTGCCGGGGCCCCTTCCCCAGATGGGGGCAGCGAACCACGCGAAGCGGGGAGCGTGGGGGCGTCAGAGGTTTTCGATGTCATCGTGGTGGACTTCCCGGACCCCACCAACTTCTCCATCGGCAAGCTCTACACCAACAGCTTCTATGCCCTGCTCGACCGGCGCCTGGCCGCCAGCGGATACGCGGTGGTGCAGACGACCTCGCCGCTGGTGGCCCGCCAGAGCTACTGGACGGTGGTGCAGACCATCGAGTCGGTGGGGCTGGCTACCGCGCCCTACCACGCCCACGTGCCCAGCTTTGGCGAGTGGGGCTTCATCATCGCCAGCCGCAGGCCCTGGCGCCTGCCCACGGCGTTGCCGCCGGGCCTGCGCTTTCTGGGCGCCGACTCGCTGCCGCTGCTGTTCGACTTTCCGCTCGATATGGCGCGCGTGCCGGGCGAGGTGAACCGCCTGTCCAACCAGGCGCTGGTGCACACCTACGAGCGTGAGTGGGGACGCACCCACCATTGAGAGAAGCGGTTCACAGCGTCTGAACCCTGCCATTGGCACAGGGTCAGCGCGTGATGGTGTGAGTACGGCCTCGCCAGTCCCCCACCCGGCGGCGTGCGCAGGCCTCGCGTCCCCGTGCCCGTTCGGTAACAAAGTCACTTCCGCAGGTTCGGCACAATGGACACCATTGCTTACATACTCTGCAGATGATCGACCGGTTCTTTCTTGTCGGTGCCGAACAGCTTGCACTCGACGTCTACTGGAGCCATGACCCCTGGCTCGTGGCTGTCTCGGTGGCCGTGGCCATTGCCACCTCCATCATGGCGCTGCACCTGGCGGGCATGGCGCAGCGCGCCGACGATGCGTCCTCGCGCCGCCTGATCATCCTGTCGGGCTCGGTGGCGCTGGGCGGCGGTGTCTGGTCCATGCATTTCGTGGGCATGCTGGCGTTTCCGCTGTGTGCCTCGGGCGACTTCAATCCGTGGATCACCATGGGCTCGGTCATTCCCAGCCTGCTGGCGTCCTGGGTGGCGCTCAACGTGCTGGCGCAGGCGCGGGTCACGGGCCGGTCGCTGCTCATCAGCGGGGCGCTGGTGGGCGCGGGCATCGGGGTGATGCACTACTCGGGCATGGCGGCCTCGCAGTTCGCGCCCGTGATGCGCTACGACGTGGCGGGCTTCCTGGCGTCGTTGGTGTTTGCGGTGTCGGTCGCCTGCCTGGCGCTGTGGGTGCATTTCCGCCTGGCGCGCGTGGACCGGCTGTCCCGCTGGGTCGCGGCATCGCTCGGTGGTGCGGTGATGGGCCTTGCGATCGCGGGCATGCACTACATCGCCATGGCGGCCGTGCGCGTGGTGGCGCCGGCGGCCGAGGCCACGGGCACCAGCGCGCACGCGGGCTACCTCGCTCTGGGCATTGCCCTGGTGACGCTGGCGATGGGCGGTGTCATCACGGGTGTGAACGTGACCATCCGCTTCAGCCAGCTGCTGCGCGAAAGCCGCGCCACCGCCTCGCGCCTGAGCGCACTGGTGGACACGGCCGTGGACGGCATCGTCATCATCGATGCGCGCGGCACCGTGCGGCTGTTCAACGGCGCGGCGCAGCGGCTGCTGGGCTGGAGCGCGCAGGAGGTGCTGGGCCAGAACATCCGCATGCTCATGCCCCAGCCCCACCGCGACGCGCATGACAGCTACCTGCGCAACCACATCGCCACCGGCGTGGCCAAGATCATCGGCGCGGGCCGCGAGGTGGACGCCGTGCGCAAGGACGGCACGCTGGTGCCGATCCGCCTGGCGGTGGGCCGGGTGGAGCAGCCGGGCGAGCCGCTGTTCGTGGGCTTTCTGACCGACCTCACCGAACGCCGGGCGCTGGAGCGCGAGCGCCGCCAGGGCGAAGAGCAGCTGCGGTCGCTGGTGGGCAACCTGCCCGGCGTGGCCTTCAGGTGCCTCAACGGGGGCAGCTGGCCCATGCTGTTCATCAGCGACGCCGTGGTGCACCTCACGGGCTGGACGGCCGACGATTTCGTGGCCGGCCGCATCCACTTCGGCGACATCATCCACCCCGACGACGCCGCCCACATTGCGCTGGATGTGGAGCACGCGCTGCGGCACGCGCGGCCCTATCACGTCGAATACCGCATCACCACACGCGACGGCCACACGCGCTGGATGTCCGAAAACGGCCGCGGCGTGCCCGATGCGGACGGCAGCGTGCGCTGGATCGACGGCGTCATCCTGGATGTGACCGACAGCAAGGCGCGCAACGCCGAATTCGAAGGCATCGTGCAGGCCATCGGCCGGTCGCAGGCCACGGTGGAGTTCGATCTGCTCGGGCGTGTGGTCGCGGCCAACCCCAACTTTCTGGCGCTCACGGGCTACACACTCGACGAAATCATCGGGCAGCCCCATGCCCTGTTCTGCGGGCCCGACTTTGTGCAGAGCGACGACTACGCCACCTTCTGGCGCCAGCTGGGGCGGGGCGAGTTCATCGCGGGCGAATTCGAGCGTGTGGGCAAGGACGGCCGCAAGGTGTGGCTGCACGCCACCTACAACCCCATCCTCGACGCCGACGGCAAGGTGGTGAAGATCATGAAGTTCGCCACCGACCTGAGCCAGCGCCGCGCCATGGAGCGCGACCTGCGCACCGCCAAGGACCGGGCCGAACAGGCCGCTGCCGCGCGCAGCACCTTCCTGGCCAACATGAGCCACGAGATCCGCACGCCCATGAACGCCATCATCGGCTTCACCGAGGCGCTGCTCGAATCGCCGCTGGAGAGCACCCAGCGCCGCCACCTGGGCACCGTGCACCATGCGGCGCGCTCCATGCTGCGGCTGCTCAACGACATCCTGGACACGGCCAAGCTGGAAAAAGGCGCCGTGGAGCTGGAGATCGAGCCCTTCAGCCTGCGCGAGCTGTGCGACCAGATCCTCGCCTCGCTGCGCATCAACGCCGCCAAGAAGGGGCTGACGCTGGCGCTGGACTATGCGCCCACGGTGGCCGAGTTCTGGCAGGGCGACGCGTTCCGCATCCAGCAGGTGCTGCTCAACCTCATCGGCAATGCGATCAAGTTCACGCACGAGGGCCGCATCACCCTGCGCGTCTCGGGCACCAGCGGCGATCTGCTGTTCGACGTGATCGATACCGGCATCGGCATCGACGCGGCCGGGCTGCAGCGCATCTTCGACCCGTTCTCGCAGGCCGACGCCTCCACCACACGCCGCTACGGCGGCACGGGCCTGGGCACCACCATCGCCCGCCAGCTGACCGAGCTGATGGGCGGCCACATTGCGGTGGCCAGCCAGGTGGGCCACGGCAGCACCTTCAGCGTGCACCTGCCCCTGCCCACCGCCACCGGCCCGGACGCTGGCGCCACGCCGGCCGCCGGCGGGCGCACGCGCCCGCGCATGGCGCTGCCGCCGCTGCGCGTGCTCGCCGTGGACGACGTGCCCGCCAACCTGGAGCTGCTGGACATCACGCTGCAGCGCGGCGGCCACAAGGTGGTGCTGGCGCACAGCGGCGCCGATGCGGTGAAGGCCTTCGAGCACGAGCGTTTCGACCTGGTGCTGATGGACCTGCAGATGCCCGACATGGACGGCCTGGAGGCCACGCGCCACCTGCGCAACTTCGAGCAGGCGCAGCAGCGCAGCAAGCCCGTGGCCATCGTGGCGCTGTCGGCCAGCGTGCTCGAACGCGACCGGCGCAACGCGCGCGCCGCCGGCATGGACGGCTTTGCCAGCAAGCCCATCGAGCCGCTGCGGCTCATGGGCGAAATCGCGCGCGTGATCGGGCTGCGGGGCCTGGCGGACGATGCGCTGCCCATCACCGGCTCGGTGCCGCTGGCCACCGACGCCGCGCCGCTCGGGGCCGACGCAGCGCAGGCGCGCAGCGCCACGCACGAGCGGCCCGCCATCGACTGGGAGCGCGGCGTGCGCCTGTGGACGCAGGCCCGCTACCTGCGCGAAGCCATCGCCCGTTTTCTGCAGGACGCGGACACCACGCTGGACGCGCTGCGCGCCGCCGTGGCCGCGGGCGACACCGAGGCGCTGGCGGCGGCCGCCCACCGCCTGCGCGGGGCCGCCGCCAACCTGGCGCTGGCCACCGTGCAGCGGCTGGCCGAGCGGCTGGAAGCCGCCGCTGCCCACCCGGCGCATGCGGCCGCGCGGCCCGTGCTGGTCGACGAGCTGGCCGCCGCGCTGCACCAGGTGCAGCTGGCCCTGGGCAGCCTGGACGCACCCGATGCCGTGCCCGCCACGGCAGCCTCGGCGCCCGCGCCCATGAGCGCCGGTGCGCGCGCGCAGGTGCTGGCCGCGCTGGATGCCATGGCCCGGGCGCTGGCCACGGGCGAGCTGCCCGACGGCCCGCTGGGCGTGCTCGAACAGCACCTGCCCGCCACCAGCCTGAACGGCCTGCGCGAGGCGCTGGACCGGTTTGACTTTGACGACGCACAGGGCGCCGTGCGGGCCCTGCAGGCCCACATCGGCCAGATGCCGGCGCCCACGGAACACTGACGACGATGGCCCCACCCCACCCTGAAAGCCCCGTGGCAGGCACCGCCGCTGCTGCTGCAGCAACGCCTGCCGCTGCAACGTCCACTGCCGCAACGCCCGCCGTTCAGCCGCCCGAAGACCACCGCCCGCGCCTGCTGCTGGTGGACGACGAGCCCACCAACCTGCAGGTGCTGCGGCACGTGCTGCAGGAGGACTACCGCCTGCTGTTTGCCACCGACGGCGCCCGCGCGCTGCAGATCGCGCAGCAGCAAAGGCCCGAGCTCATCCTGCTGGACGTGATGATGCCGGGCATG
Organism: Paracidovorax sp. MALMAid1276; assembly: GCF_049198005.1. Taxonomy (NCBI): domain Bacteria; kingdom Pseudomonadati; phylum Pseudomonadota; class Betaproteobacteria; order Burkholderiales; family Comamonadaceae; genus Paracidovorax; species Paracidovorax sp. MALMAid1276. The sequence goes on from NZ_JBMIRS010000018.1 coordinate 26,701, forward strand.
GACGGCTACGCCGTGTGCGCCGCGCTCAAGGCCGGGCGCGAGACGGCGGGCATCCCCGTGATCTTCGTCACCGCGCTCACCGATGCGGCCGAGGAAACGCGCGGCTTTGATGCGGGCGCGGTGGACTACATCACCAAGCCCATCAGCGCCCCCGTGGTGCGCGCGCGGGTGCGCAACCATTTGTCGCTGGTGCGCATGGACGAGCTGCGCGAAACCCGCCTGCAGATCGTGCAGCGCCTGGGCCGCGCGGCGGAGTTCAAGGACAACGAGACCGGCATGCACGTCATCCGCATGAGCCACTTTGCGAAGGTGCTGGCGCTGGCGCTGGGCCATTCGGAGCCGTGGGCCGACGACCTGCTCAACGCGGCACCCATGCACGACGTGGGCAAGATCGGCATCCCCGACGCCATCCTGCGCAAGCCCGGCCGGCTCACGCCCGAAGAATGGGACGTGATGCGCCGCCACCCCCAGATCGGCGCCGAGATCATCGGCGAGCACCCCTCGGGCGTGCTGCGCCTGGCGCGCACCGTGGCGCTGTTCCACCATGAGAAGTGGGACGGCTCGGGCTACCCCCACGGCCTGGCCGGCGAGGCCATTCCGCCCGAGGCGCGCATCGTGGCGCTGGCCGATGTGTTCGACGCCCTGTCCGCCCGCCGCCCGTACAAGGAGCCCTGGTCCCTGGCCGACACCATCGCGCACCTGCGCGACCAGGCCGGTCGGCACTTCGACCCGGCCATGGTGGAGGTCTTCATCGCGCAGCTGCCTGCGCTGCAGGACATCCAGAGCCGCTGGCCAGATTGACTTGGAACACCGCCCTGTGCGGCTTCGCGCCTCGGTGCTGGCCGCCAGGGGCGGCAGCTCTTCAGGCCGTCCAAGCTTGCACAGGCAGGCTCGGAGCCGCGGCCCTCAGCCCCCCGCTCTCGCAGCGCTGAGTGTTCTGAGAGCGGGGCATGCATCCACGTGAACCGTTCACGCTGAGCTTGTCGAAGCGCCGCGCAAGGCTTCGACAAGCTCAGCCCGAACGGGTATTTAAAACTCTACGGTGCCGGCTCGACGGGCTGCATGGGCCTGGGCATGGGCCGTGCCCGCTTCACGTGCGGTGGGTGCCAGGGCGGCGACATAGAAACTGATACGGCTTTGCCTTGCCGTGCCTTAGAGTAGGCGCCCCATGGCCGCATCCTCGCCCCGCCCACCCACCCTGTCGCGCCGCAGCCTGCTGCAGGCCGGTGCTGCCGCGCTGGGCGGCCCGCTGCTGGCGGGGTGCGAGCCGCCGGTCCGCGCGCTTGACGGGGGCTTTGCGGGCATCGACATGGTGCGTGGCCACCACCTGCGCGACCTGCTGCGCACCGGCCGCCTGCCCGCGCCCGCCGTGGTGCGGCGCGCGCAGGTTGTCATCGCGGGCGGAGGCGTGGCGGGGCTGGCGGCGGCGCGTTCGCTGCGGCTGGCGGGCGTGCACGACTTTGCGCTGCTGGAGCTGGAAGACGCCGCCGGGGGCAACAGCCGGGGCGGCAGCGTGGCCGGCATCACCTGCCCGCTGGGCGCGCACTACCTGCCTGTGCCCGGCGACGGCGCGCCCGAGGTGCAGGACCTGCTCGAAGAGCTGGGCCTGCGCCAGCGGGTGGCCGGCCGCTGGCAATACGGCGGCGACGGCGGGCGCCACCTGTGCCACAGCCCGCAGGAGCGGCTGTTCTTTGACGGCGAGTGGCAGGAAGGCCTGCTGCCCGTGCAGGGCGTGGGCGAGGCCACGCTGGCGCAGTACCGCCGCTTTGCGCGCGCGGTGCAGGCGGCAGGCGCGGCGGCGCCGTTTGCCATGCCTGCACTCAAGAATTGGCGGCAAAAACAGCCGCTAGCGCTTTCCCATCAAGCGCTGGATGCTATGACTTTTGAGTCTTGGCTGGTGCAGCACGGGCTGGACGACGCCCACCTGCGCTGGTACCTCGACTACTGCTGCCGCGACGATTTCGGCGCAGGCGCGGCGCGCGTGTCGGCCTGGGCGGGCGTGCACTACTTCGCCAGCCGCCACGGCTTTCATGCGCCGGGCGAGGTGGTGGACGATTCGCGCGACAGCGTGCTCACCTGGCCCGAGGGCAACGGCTGGATCACCCAGCGCCTGGCCGCACCGCTGCTCACCCGCGCGCGCGGCGGCGGCCAGCTGCAGGCCGCCACCAGCGTGCTGCGCATTGCCGAGGGCCGCCACGGCGTGGACGTGGATGCCTTCAACCACGCCACGGGCAACGTGGAGCGCTGGCAGGCGCCGCGCTGCGTGGTCGCGCTGCCGGTGCTGGTGGCCGCGCGCGTGGTGGTCAACCCGCCGGCCTTTCTCGCGGGCGCGGCGCAGCGCCTGCAGTGGGCGCCCTGGCTGGTGGCCAACATCCACATCGACAGCCCGCTGGCCGACCGCCCCGGCGCCGCCCCCGCGTGGGACAACGTGCTCTATGCCGACCCCACCCCCGGCGGCCTGGGCTATGTGGACGCCGGCCACCAGCGGCTGGACACCCGAGCCACGCTGGCCGGCCCCACGGTGCTGACCTACTACCAGGCCCTGGGCGATGTGCCCGGCGCGCGCGAGCAGCTGGCCACCCGGCCCTGGCGGCACTGGGCCGATGCCGCGCTGGCCGCCCTGTCCGTGCCCCACCCGGACCTGCGCCAGCGCGCCACCGAGGTGCGGATCACCCGCTACGGCCACGCCATGGCCGTGCCGGTGCCGGGCCTGCAGGATTTTTTAAGCCAAATTGGCCTCCAGCGCTTGTCTGGCAAGCGCAGGCAGCTATCAAATGGAGAGCGCACGCCATGGATACCCACCCCCGCCACGGCGCGCCTCGCGTTTGCGCACAGTGACTGGTCGGGCTACTCGGTGTTTGAAGAAGCCTTCACGCGCGGCCACGGCGCGGGGCTGGTGGCGGCGGGCTGACGCCGCGCGCGGCCTCAGGCAAGAAGCCGGTGCACCATGAAAAAGGGCTCCCGCAGGGAGCCCATGTCAGACCGGGGGTTCTGGTGTGGCGAAACACTGGCCCATGGCAGCGGCCCTGCGGCCTTCGCACACTCCTGGGGACCCTCTGCACGAATCACCGCGCCGTGTGCATCTGCGGCCTCGGGCGGTCTGCGGGGTTGCAAATACTCGCAACAGCTACGGCTACTGCTGCGTTTTGCGTCTTGCAGCCCATCCCGATCCGCAGCGCCCACTTGCCGCTCGATTCGTGCAGAGGATCCCTGGGCCTCCTCGCGACACACCGCTGTCAACCGCATCGGCTAAGGTGCGGGCTCCGCATGGAGGAGACCCGCATGAAACGCATTGCACTGCGCGCCATCACCGCTGCCGCGCTGCTCACGACCTGGGCGCTGGGCGCCGTGGCCCAGGCCTGGCCGCCCACCCCCACCGTGATCGCGCACCGGGGCGCCTCGGCGCTCCGGCCCGAACACACGCTGGCGGCCTACCAGCAGGCCATCGACGATGGCGCCGACATCATCGAGCCCGACCTGGTCATCACGCGCGACGGTGTGCTGGTGGCGCGGCACGAGAACGCCATCGCCATCCTGAATGCCGACGGCACGGTGAGGGAAGCCACCACCGATGTGGCCGACCGGCCCGAGTTCGCGGCCCGCAAGACCACCAAGACCATCGACGGCAAGGCCCTCACCGGCTGGTTCACCGAAGACTTCACGCTGGCCGAGCTCAAGACCCTGCGGGCGCGCGAGCGCATTCCGGCGCAGCGCCCGGCCAATGTGGCGTTCAACGGGCAGTTCGAGGTACCCACCTTGCAGGAGGTGATCGACCTGGCCAAGGCGGCCAGCGCCAAGTCGGGCAGGACCATCGGCATCTACCCCGAGACCAAACACCCCACCTACTTCCAGTCCATCGGCCTGCCGCTGGAGGCGCCGCTTTTGGCCGTGCTGGAGAAGAACGGCTGGAACCACCGGGATGCGCCGGTGTTCGTGCAGTCCTTCGAGGTCGGCAACCTGCAGGCGATCCGCAAGCTCAGCAGCGTGCGCCTGGTGCAGCTGGTGGCGCCCTCGGGCCGGCCGTTTGACTTTGTGGCCCAGGGCGCAGCCAACATGCGCGGCTATGCCGACCTGATCACGCCCGAAGGCCTGAAACAGGTGGCCACCTACGCCAATGCCATCGGCCCGTTCAAGACGCTGGTGGTGCCGGTCAAGGACGGCCTGCCCGGCGAACCCGCGGCGCTGGTGGCGCGCGCCCGCGCCGAGGGCCTGGGCGTGCACATCTGGACGCTGCGGCCCGAGAACGCCTTTTTGCCCGCAGGCCTGAAGAAGGCCCCGGTCACCGACGGCACGGTGCGCGGCGACAGCGTGGCGGAGATCACGGCCTACCTGCGTGCGGGCATCGACGGCTTCTTCACCGACGACCCGGCTGTGGGCCGCGCGGCGGTGTCGGCCTTCATGTCGGCGTCGTCGGCGAAGAAGTAGCCGCAGCCGGGGGCGCTGCCACGGGCCGCGCGCTGCGGTCCGGCGGCGGGCGCCGGCCCTGCCGCGCACCCAGCTGGCCGGCGGCCGCCACCCACTGCGCCAGCCGCCCGGTGCTGGCGGTGTGCACCGGCCCAAAGCTGTGCACCCGCACGGGCCCGATGCCGCAGTATTCGAGAATGGCCTTCTTCATCTGGTGGTGGCCCGGCATGCGCGTGACCCAGCGGAAGTACCAGGGCGGCGAGTCCATGGTCACCAGCAGCTCGGCCGACCGGCCCGCCAGCAGCTTGTCCCACCGCGATGACCCCTGCCGGTACTTGAACGCATAGCCGGGCAGGAAGGTGCGGTCGACAAAGCCCTTGAGCAGCGCGGGCATGGCGCCCCACCAGAGCGGGTAGGCCCACACCAGATGGTCGGCCCAGCGGATGTCGGCCTGCGCGGCCAGCAGGTCGGGCTCCAGCGGCTGCTCTGCGCCATAGCCCCGGAACAGCGGGTCGAACGCGAGCTGGCCCAGGTGCAGAACGCGCACCTCGGCACCGGCCTGCCGGGCGCCCTCGGCATAGGCGTGCGCCATGCCGGCGCACAGGCTGTCTGCCGCAGGGTGGCCCAGGATGACCAGGATGTGTTGCTTTGCCACGGAATCTCCATCACACGGAAGTTGTTGATGGAGGCATGCTCACCTTGCCCCACGGGGCAGAGTCAAGCGATCAGACCCGCGCTGCCGATGGGCGTGTGGAATACCGGGGGGAATGCGCGGGCGGCAGCGGTGCCGCGAGCGTGCCGGGTGCCGTGCAGGCCACGGGCGTGGCGGGCTCGGCCAGCGAGTCGCAGGTGTGCAGCTCGGCCTCCAGTGCGGCCAGCTGCGCGTCCAGCGCCGCCAGGCGGGCCTGCTCGCGCGCCACGGCGGCCCGGCGCCCGGCCACCAGCTGGGCCATGCGCTCCCAGCCTGCCGTGCTGTCGATGCGGGGCAGGCCGTCCAGCTCTGCCAGCCGAAAGCCCAGCGCCTGCGCCTGGCGAATCAGCAGCACGCGCGCCAGGTCGGTCTCGCCATAGTGGCGGTAGCTGCCCGCGCGCGCCACGGCGCCCATCAGGCCGCGTGCTTCATACAGGCGAATGGCCTTGGGCGTGGTGCCGGTGCGGCGGGCGAGTTCTCCGATGCGCATGAAGAAAAGCTCCTGAAGAAGATGATACTACAAAATTGATAGCTACAAAGGCTTATGCATAAAGCGCTGAGAGGCATTTTTATGCATATTCTAGGCGCGGCAGGCATGCACCAGCGGCCGTCCGCGCCGCCCGCACGCTAAGCTGCGCCGCTTCGACGCCACCCTGCCAGCGCCCGCCATGCCCCAGTTTGCCGCCAACCTGAGCCTGATGTACACCGAGCTGCCCTTTCTGGACCGCTTTGCCGCCGCCGCGCGCGACCGGTTCACGGCGGTGGAGTGCCAGTTTCCGTATGGGTACGCACCGGCCGAGCTGGCGGCGCGGCTGGCGGACCACGGCCTGCGCATGGTGCTGATCAGTGCCCCCGCGGGCGGTGCAGACCGCGCCGCCATGGCCACTGCCTGGGACGATGGTGCGCGCGGCACGGCGGCGCTGCCCGGGCGCGAGGCCGAGTTCCGCGCGGGCGTGCACGAGGCGCTGCGCTATGCCGAGGCGCTGGGCTGTCCGCACATCCACGTGCTGGCCGGCACCGTACCGCCCGGGGTGGAGCGCGAGTCGCTCAAGGCCCTGTGCGCGGGCAACCTGCGCTGGGCGGCCGACGAGGCCGCCCGCGCCGGGCGCACCATCGTCATCGAGCCCATCAACCTGCGCGACGTTCCCCGCTACTTCCTGAACCGGCAGGACCACGCCCATGAGCTGCTCGACGCCGTGGACGCTGCCAACCTGCGCGTGCTGATGGACCTGTACCACTGCCAGATCGTGGAGGGCGACGTGGCCACCAAGCTGCAGCGCTACCTGCCCACCGGCCGCGTGGCGCATGTGCAGATCGCGGGCGTGCCCGGGCGCAGCGAGCCCGACCGGGGCGAGCTGAACTACCCCTTTCTGTTCGAGACGCTGGACGCGCTGGGCTACCGCGGCTTCGTGGGCTGCGAATACCGCCCGGCGGGCGGCACGTCGGCCGGCCTCGCCTGGCGCGACCGCGCGCTCACGGCGGCCCCGCCGCGCTGAGCAACAGCAACAGCAATAGCAGCAACAACAGCCGCCGCCGCACTGCCTATGCGCAATTGCCGCGCGGCTCCAGTCCGCGCAATTGCGTAAGGGAATGCGCGAATGAATGCGGGAAGGCTCTGGCCGTAGATTCAACAAGGACACATCGCCCCGCCCGAGCCGCCCGGCCCGCCGGCGTTGCCCCACGCATTCACCCGCAGGAGACATTCCCCATGGCAGCATCCCTTGCCAACAACCGTTCCGTCGCGCGGCAGGTCACCCTGGCCGCCATTGGGCTGGTGGCCCTGGTGCTGGTGCTGGTGGGGCTGGCGATTGCCGTGCTCACCGAGCGCAGCACCCGCGCGCAGGTGGTGGCCAGCGTGGGCACCACGGTGCAAAGCGTGGCCCAGTCGCTCGATGCCGCCGACAACACCAACCGCGAGCTGGTGCAGCTGACCATGAAGGGTTTTCAGCGCTACTTCGAGGCCACCATGCAGCTCGACGAGGCCACGGGCGAGCTGCGCAGCTATGGCGCGCTGGTCAACGAGGACTATGGCTCGGTCGACAAATTCGCCAACGAAACCGGCGGCATCGCCACGGTGTTTGCCAAGAAGGGCGACGACTTCGTGCGCATCACCACCTCGGTCAAGAACGACAAGGGCGAGCGCCAGCAGGGCACACCGCTGGGCAAGGACGACCCGGCCCATGCGGCCGTGTCGCGGGGCGAGCCCTACACGGGCGTCACGGTGGTGGGCGGCAAGCCCTACATGGGGCATTACCTGCCGGCCAAGGACGCCGCAGGCAAGGTGATCGGGCTGCTGTTCATCGGCAACGACATCAGCGTGTTCCACGCCATGCTGCAAAAGCAGGTGGCGCAGACGAAGTTCTTCGAGCGTGGCGGCACCTACGTGATCAACCCGGGCAGCTCGCTCGACAAGGCGGTGTTCGTGTACCACCCCACGGCGCGCGGCAAACGCGTGCTGGAGGCCTACCCGCAGGCGCGCCCCTTCTTCGAGGCACTGGCAGCCTCGCCCGACGGCTACGTGCGCGAGGCGGCGCCGGTGCTGGGCGCGGGCGCCGAAGACCCCTGGGCGCTGGTGCGCAAGACCAGCGGCGGCTGGTGGGTGGTGGCCGAGGTGGCCGATGGCGAGGCCATGGCCGGCCAGCGCCGCGTCACCCTGGCCGTTTGGGGCCTGATGGCCCTGGCCGTGGCGCTGCTGGCCGTGGGCCTGTTCGTGATGCTGCGCCGCGGCGTGAGCCGCCCGCTGAAGGACCTGACCCAGGCCATCACCCTGGTCGCACAGGGCGACCTGACCGAAGCCTTCCGCACCACGCGGCGCGACGAGATCGGCGCGCTGGTGCAGGAGGTCGAGGGCATGCGCCAGCGCTACACCCAGATGCTGCAGCAGGTGCGCAACGCCGTCGACAGCATCACCACCGCCAGCGCCGAGATCGCCAGCGGCAACCAGGACCTGTCGGCCCGCACCGAGGCCACCGCCAGCAGCCTGGCGCAGACGGCGCAGAGCATGGAGCAGCTCACCGCCACAGTACGCCAGTCGGCCGACGCGGCGCGCCAGGCCAACCAGCTGGCCAGCACCGCCGCCGAAGTGGCCGCGCGCGGCGGGCAGGTGGTGGGCGAGGTGGTGACCACCATGGGCGACATCAACCAAAGCTCGCGCAAGATCGCCGACATCATCGGCGT